>MHER01000181.1:5542-6069 GCA_001805205.1 Nitrospirae bacterium RIFCSPLOW2_12_42_9
ATAAATCTCATCCTGCTATTCTGACCTCGAAAAAGCAAATTCCTGGTGCGGGACCCTTCCAGACAGGACCACATGGGATACTTCAGCCCTTTGCCGACATGTTAAAGCTGATCTTCAAAGAGGATGTAATCCCGTCAAGTTTTATGTTTCTTGGCAATAAGATTTTTGATACAATGTTGGTTATGAAGTATAAGGTTTCATCATACTTGGTATCTTCCTCAAATAATTCCTCTACATTTCCTCTCACACCTTCATGCGGTGCGTTTTTCTTACATACATGATACCTAAGAGCTAAGTTTGTCATCGTAATATTAAAACGTGCACTTTTTGCCTCTTGTGATCTTTTCCGGAAATACTTATACCCAGAACCGATCTTTTCTAATAATTGTTCCAGCCTTACTTGCTTTGGGTCTGTTGAATGGAGGTCTGAAGCTTTTATGTTATTTTGTGAATTTAATGCCTTTATTATTTCTATAGTTCTTTTATGGGTCTCTGTGTCTTCATAAGGTAACCTATATATTCGAAGA
>MHER01000182.1 GCA_001805205.1 Nitrospirae bacterium RIFCSPLOW2_12_42_9
CGGTCATATCGACCGGGCTCGTCACGATTCTGAGGTCAATAGTAACATTGTATGTACCAACAACACTCCCATTTAAACCATCTGTTGTTGCAGGTACATCTCTGATTACAAACTGTCCTTTTGCATCTGTTGTATCCTCGCCTAATCCAACAGATACCTTGGCACCTACAATTGGTTCATTAGTAGTAGAATCTCTTAAATACCCCTGAATGATCCCTTCAGGTTCAAAGGTGCTTGGAGCAGGATTTGAAACATCCTTTGAAACATCTTCTGAACAACCTATTACAGTAAATAATGCAAGTACAATAACAAGAAAACCTACCATCAATGATGGCTGCATATTTATAACTCTTTTCCTTTTCATTTCTTACTCCCTTTGTCATTTTTTTGTTTCGTTAATTCTGTAACTTCTATAACTAATGTTCTTTCACCTTTCACTACATTAAGAATGAAAACGAACATATTTGTATTTCTATTTTCACCACCTCCTTTTAGCCCGAACAATTATTTATTGCTTTCCGCCTCACCCGTTTATACTGGATGTTTTAAAAGAATGTCTGAGATGATTTATTCAAAGATGTGTCAATGAAACAGCTAATCCTACAGTCTATATTTATAAGAAATTTACCTCCTTATGTCAAGTAAAAAATAGAATCAGTCCGATTATATCAGGAGTCCTAATTCATATAAAATTATTGAGAGGATTACTATTGGTGCGGTTTCTGTGCGGAGTATTGACTCACCAAGGGATACAGATGTAAAGCCCTTTTCAACAGCGATTTTAACCTCATTTTAAGAAAATCCGCCTTCAGGGCCTATAACTATTACAATACTCTTTACCTCCCCTGCCTTATTGAGCATGTCCTTTATCCCTTGTTCCTTCTCTCCCTCCCATAGCAGGATATTCAGATCACCTTTGTCACCTGAAAATCCCCTTTGGTCACCCTCCCCCTCACCCCCTCCCATCAAGGGAGGGGGGATACTTGGTATGCCTTCTAATCTCCCCTCCCCTTGCGGGAGGGGATTAAGGGGAGGGGGATTTTCATATAAAGAGAGAAATTCAGTAAATGTCACCGGTGTCTTTATCTCAGGCACATCCCGACGGTTTGACTGCTGTGCTGCTTCAAGGGCAATCCTCCTCCACCTCAATAACTTAGCCTGGGCCTGTTCTTTTTCGGGCCTTACTACACACCGCTCTGAAATAACAGGTGTTATAGCGCTGACACCAAGCTCTGTGGACTTCTGTATTATATAATCAAATTTGGGGCCTTTGGGGATGGCCTGGACCAGATTAATAGTTACATCATGTGTCTTTATATGGCTGGACTTTTCTATGATAGTCCCTGTAATCATTTCCTTACCAACATAGGTGATTATCACATTATACTTGTTCTTTTCCTCATCAATGCAGACTATCCTCTCCCCTTTCTTTATACGTAATGAGTCGCGAAGGTGTTTTGATAATTCCCCGATTATCTCTATCCTGTCATCTTTTATCTGGCTATTTTTTATGAAGAAATTAGGCAAGGTTCTAAATTATTCCTGAAACTCCTTTTTATAAAGGAGGGATTCAGGTTATTACTCAAACATGTTCTTTACTTTATCAAAGAAACCACTACTACCGGGGCCGACATCTTCTCCAGAGGTCTTAGCATACTCCTCGAGGAGCTCTTTCTGTCCTGGGGTGAGTTTCTTTGGGATCTCAACGTTGATCTTTATTATTTGGTCCCCAAGGCCGTAGCCCTTGATATCAGCTATGCCTTTACCCTTAATCCTCAACATACTGCCAGGTTGAGTGCCAGGTTGAATTGTAACTGACATCTTACCTGTCAGCGTCGGGACTTCAATCTTCCCTCCGAGGATAGCCTTAACAAAGCTTACAGGTATATTGCAGATTATGTCATTCCCTTCCCTGACAAAGAAGGGATGATCCCTGACTGTAATCACTACATAGAGGTCTCCGGAAGGGCCTCCGTTAATACCTGCCTCACCTTCTCCGGTAAGCCTTAGACGTGTACCTGTTTCAACACCAGGAGGAACCTTTAATGATAAGGCACGCTCTTTCCTGACCCTCTTTTTCCCGTGGCACTTATCACATGGGTCAGTAACAATACGCCCTTCCCCATTGCAATGGGTGCAGGTCCTGCTCAGTGTGAAGAATCCCTGTTGAAACCTTATCTGGCCATTACCCTTGCATGTAGGGCATACAGAAAGTTTTGTTGAGGATTTTGCCCCGGTGCCATTACAACCGGAACATGTCTCCATCCTCGGTATATTTATCTTTGTCTCTAAGCCAAAAGCAGCCTCTTCAAACGATATCTCAAGATTATACCTTAGATCAGAACCCTTTTCAGTCCGTCTACCCCTCCTTGTACCAGCCCCGAAGAAGTCCTCAAATATATCTTCAAATATATCTCCGAAGCCCCCTGCTCCAAAACCTCCAAAGCCTTCAAATCCACCATATCCACTTGCACCCACCCCCTGATGTCCATAGTGGTCATACCTTCTCCGCTTCTCAGGATCACTTAAGACTTCATAAGCCTCGTTAACCTCCTTGAAATGCTCTTCAGCCGCTTTGTTCCCAGGATTTTTATCCGGATGGTACTTCAGGGCAAGCTTACGGTAGGACTTTTTTAAATCGTCATCTGTGGCATCACGACCAACGCCTAATATCTCATAATAATCCCGTTTATCAGCCACTTTAAAAAGACCCCTGATCCCTATTTCTTATCTTTATCAACCTCTTCAAAGTCTGCATCCACAACATCCTCCCGTGGCTTCTCTTCCTTTTCACCGGTAGTGCCTGTACCTGTACCTCCTCCTGCCTCACCAGTCTGGGCGCTTGCCTTTTTATACATCTCTTCCGCGAGTTTGTGGGAAACAGTGCTCAACTCCTGTATCGCGTTCTTTATAGCATCGGGATTATCAGATTCCATTGCCTTTTTCGTTGAATCAATAGCCGCCTGGATATTTGACTTCTCATCTTCTGAGACCTTGTCACCAAACTCCCTCAGAGACTTTTCCACAGAATAGACCATGTTATCTGCCTCATTCCTTACCTCAGCAAGCTGTTTCTTTTTCTTATCTTCGTCTGAATGGGCCTCTGCATCTTTAACCATCTTCTTTATCTCTTCCTCTGAAAGCCCGCTTGATGCTGTAATCCTTATTGATTGTTCTTTGCTTGTAGCCTTATCCTTTGCAGATACATGGACAATGCCATTGGCATCAATGTCAAATGTAACCTCTATCTGTGGTATCCCTCTCGGAGCAGGTGGAATGCCCAATAACTCAAACATGCCGAGGAGTTTGTTATCGCCTGCCATCTCCCTCTCACCCTGATAGACTTTGATTGTAACCGCAGTCTGACTGTCTGCTGCCGTAGAAAATACCTGCCCCTTCCGGCTCGGGATTGTGGTATTCCTTTCAATAAGCTTTGTAAAAACTCCGCCTAATGTCTCTATGCCAAGGGACAGAGGTGTAACGTCCAGCAGCAATATATCTTTAACCTCACCCTTTAATACACCTGCCTGGATAGCTGCACCAACAGCAACTACTTCATCAGGATTTACACCTTTATGCGGTTCCTTTCCGAAGAAATCACGAACAACCTTCTGAACCCTGGGCATCCTGGTCTGACCACCCACCAGGACTATCTCATCAATATCATTTGTTCCAACACCGGCATCTGACAATGCCCTTTTACATGGTTGAATAGAACCATCAACAAGGTCATCTGTAAGTTGCTCTAATTTGGCCCTTGAAAGCTTCATGGTCATATGCTTTGGACCTGATGCATCTGCAGTAATGAAGGGAAGGTTTATATCTGTCTCCATTGAGGAAGAGAGTTCTATCTTGGCCTTTTCAGCCGCCTCTTTCAACCTCTGGAGGGCCATCTTGTCTTTACGAAGGTCAATACCCTGATCTTTCCTGTACTCATCTGCCATCCAGTCGATGATCCTTAAATCAAAATCATCTCCGCCAAGATACGTATTTCCATTTGTAGACTTAACCTCAAATACACCCTCCCCGATCTCAAGGACAGAGATATCAAATGTACCGCCGCCGAGGTCATATACAGCTATCCTTTCATCTTTTTTCCTCTCAAGGCCGTATGCCAGTGATGCAGCAGTCGGTTCATTGATGATCCTCAACACACTAAGTCCGGATATACGGCCGGCATCTTTAGTAGCCTGTCTCTGGCTGTCATCAAAGTAAGCAGGGACTGTGATAACTGCCTCTGTTATAGTCTCTCCAAGATAATCTTCTGCGGTCTGTTTCATTTTTTGCAGGATTATCGCAGATATCTCAGCGGGGCTGTATGCCTTCCCCCTTACATCCACATGGGCATCTCCATTAGACGCCTCAACTATCCTGTACGGAAGCCTCTTCCTTGCTTCACTGACTTCCGGAGCGTTAAACTTGCGGCCAATAAGTCTCTTTATTGAAAATATGGTATTCTCAGGGTTGGTTATTGCCTGGCGTTTTGCGATTGCACCGACCAGTCTTTCACCTTTATCCGTAAAGGCCACAACTGACGGGGTTGTCCTGCTCCCTTCTGAATTTGGTATGACCACAGGCTCCCCGCCTTCCATTACAGCAACACAGGAGTTTGTAGTCCCCAGGTCAATACCTATAACTTTTCCCATGATATTACTCCTCCTCTCATTTTATTTATAATAATTTGAATCTTCAGTTCTGGATACACGACATAAAGTTTATAACCACTGCAAATATTAAATTCAAGGGACTATCCCTGTTTTGTTTCAGTTTCCTCTTTTTTCTTTGAAACACTTACAATAGAAGGCCTCAAAATCCTGTCATTCAATACATAACCTTTACGGAATTCCTCAACAATTGTATTATCCTGATGGGACTCTGACTCTATTATTGCTACTGCATGGTGCCGGTTTGGGTCAAACGGCTGGCCAACAGACTCTATACATTTCACACCATATTTATCAAATACACTGTTGAACTCCTTCATTGTCAGCTCTAATCCATCTATAAGTATGTCAAAATCCTTTTTCTCACGCGAGTGTAATACTGCCCGCTCCATATTATCCACCACTGAAAGCAGATCACACAGTATCTTTTCATTGGCAAACTTTACAGATTCAGACTGTTCCCTTGCAACACGCTTTCTGAAATTATCCATTTCAGCAAGGGCCCTCAGGTATTTATCACCCAACTCCTTGCACTCCGCCTCTTTTTTACCTAATTCATCCTTCAATGTCTCTATACTAACTTCCCCTGCCGGTGATACCTCTTCTACCATACCACTACTTGTCTCAGCCTCTTCTTTTTTATCCTCCCTTTCCTCCAAATCCTTCACCTCCCTATTTATTGTTCATTTCAAAAACAATCCTTAGACCTTCTAAAGTTAATATGGGGTTTATCTCTTTTATATTCCTTGTCTGCGGTACTATCATCTCAGCCAGACCACCGGTTGCAATAATATACGGCTCGCCATCCATCTCTTTTTTGATACGTTCCACCAGCTCATCAACCATCCCTGCATAACCATAAATAATGCCTGATTGAATGCTTGACACAGTACTTCTCCCTATCACTGTCTTTGGTGGCTCAAGTGTCACCTTTGGAAGTTTTGCAGCCTTTTGTAATAATGCCTCAAGCGAGATCAAAATCCCGGGCACTATAACACCACCGAGATATTCTGCCTCCTTACTTACGGCACAGAATGTTGTCGCAGTCCCAAAGTCTACTATTATAACAGGACCGCCATAAGCTGCATATGCTGCAACTGCATTCACAATCCTGTCTGCACCCACATCCCCTGGATTATCATAACATATCTTAAGCCCTGTTTTTGTATTCTCATCAACAATGATTGGCGTCGTTTTAAGATATCTCTGAACCATCCTGATAAATACAGATGTCAGCGGTGGAACAACAGATGCAATAATGACATTGTCTACATCTTTCATCCCCACATTGGCATATTTCAGTAAATCACAAAATAATAAACCATACTCATCCGCTGTTTTATGAGGGTCAGAGCTGACCCGCCAGTAGTCAATAATATTTTTATCCTCATAAATACCGAATACTATATTAGTGTTTCCTATATCTATGGCAAAAAGCATATATTTTTATCAAACCCTATTCAAGTATAGTTATATCACCTGCATATATAACCTTTGTATGTCCCTCTGCCATCTTTATTACAAGCCCGCCCTGCTGTGTAACATCCTCTGCCACGCCTGTAATAACCTCACCCGGCAGGGTCGCCTTTACCTTTTTATTGAGGGTAATGCAGTTTTCCCGCCATCTTTTCACAACTGACATTATACCCTTATTTTTAAGCCCATCATAGTCTGAGTCAATAGTCTCTATGAGCTGCTTTAAAAGGGCAGTCCTGTCTACCTTTTCCCCGATACACTCCATCAGAGAAGTAGCTGGAATCCTGAGACTATCAGGTACGTCCCCCTCCCTCATATTAACATTTATCCCTATCCCTACGACCACATAATTTATCATCTCCTCCTCAGCATTCATCTCAGTCAGGATACCGGATACCTTTTTCGAACCTATCAGAATATCATTAGGCCATTTTATTTTCGCCTCAAGCCCGGTTGTCTTTGAAATAGCCGTAGCTGTTGCCAGGGATGCCATCATGGTAAGGGTTGGCGCATACACAGGGGATAACTCAGGTCTGAAGAGGATTGAAGCATAAATATTAACATTCCCCGGCGAGATCCATGTTCGTCCGAGCCTTCCTCTCCCATGTGATTGTGACTCTGCGACTATTACCAGTCCTTCCTGCATACCTCTTGCACCCATCTCCATAGCTATATCATTAGTCGACACTACAGCATTAAATACCTGAACCTCTCTCCCTATGGTCTTTGTATTTATCCCCCTTTTAATTTCTGAAGCTGACAGCTTATCAGGCGCCACTACCAGGCTGTATCCCCTGGAGGGAGTGCTGACAATAACATATCCCTCCCGTCTCAGGCCCTCTATATGCTTCCATACTGCTGTTCTTGATATCCTGATCTTATTACTCATGGTCTGACCGGAGACAAACGCCCCCTTACTCTCTTTAAACATGTTCAGTATAAGATCATCTATTAATTCAGGGG
>MHER01000183.1 GCA_001805205.1 Nitrospirae bacterium RIFCSPLOW2_12_42_9
ATAAATGGATAGAGATTACAAAAAAAATAAAAGCTGGAGCTTGGGAACGAGAGAAAAAGTCTGATGTCTAAAGTCTGAAGTCCAGTGTCTGAATTGCAGATTTAATAAGACTCCACTTGAAACGTTATGTATAATTGTTGTAAGATGATAATAAGGGCATGAAGGGACACTTAAAAAGGTATTTCATCACAGGGCTTCTGGTTATCATCCCCATATGGGGGACATACCTTGTACTATCTACACTCCTTAAATTCCTCGAAGGATTCCTGGGCGATTTCCTGAAAAACTTTGACAGGTTTTATGTACCCGGGATGGGGATAGCATCCCTCATAATATTAATCTTCCTTACAGGTTTCTTTGCTACCAATTATATAGGGAGAAAGGTTGTATCATCATGGGAAAGCCTCATGACAAAAGTTCCACTTGTCCGGAATGTTTACACTGTTATCAAACATGTAGTTGATACAGTATCACTCCAGGGAAAGGACCAGTTTCGCGGGGTTGTACTTGTTGAGTTTCCGCGAAAGGGGACATATTCAATGGGATTTGTTACAGGAATAACGAAGGGAGAGGTACAGGATATTACTGAGGAAAAGGTATTGAATGTCTTTATCCCGACTACACCAAATCCCACAACAGGGTACTTTGTATTTGTCCCCGAGGGCGATGTAATGCAATTATCCATGAGCGTGGAGGATGGGATGAAAATGATTATATCCGGCGGGCTATATACCCCTGCTAATGCCGGGATCTTGGAACAAATTAGGAAGAAAGACACAAATGTAAAAGACAAGGAAACATTCACATCCCTCCCGGGGCACAAAGGATAATGAAAATGAGCCGAAGACGTAGGGACAGACCTTTAGGTCTGTCCAACAGGAAAGGTACAAACCTAAAGGTTTGTCCCTACAGCGTGGTGTTCGGGGGGGGATTTTCGGGTGAAAATGCATAGCAAGTGCAATCCCTGCAGCTTGCTGCAGGGTTAGCGAGCGAATATAAAAATGATAAGTACCTTACATTTCGAAGATTCCCTGCAGCTTGCTGCAGGGAGCTTCAATAATAAAATTATAACTATAATCCTTGCAGCAGGTCTCGGTAAGAGGATGAAATCAGGGCTTGCCAAGGTCCTCCATCCGGTTGCCGGTATACCTATGATACTTTATCCTGTTAAGGTGGCTGAGGAGATATCATCAGAAAGGATAATTGTTGTAGTTGGACATCAGGCTGACAGGGTAAAGGATGTGCTTTCAGGCAGGGATGTGGAGATTGTCCAACAGGTGGAACAAAAGGGTACTGCAGATGCTGTAAGACTTGCAATGAATTCTTTGATAGAATACAAAGGGGTGGTGCTTGTCCTCTGCGGAGATGTCCCGCTTATTAACTCAAAAACAATATCAGGGCTTATATCAGCACACAGGGATAGAGGTGCTATAATGACAGTTCTTACTACTGAAGTGGAAGACCCTTCAGGGTATGGAAGGATAGTCCGAAGTTCAGATGGTTCCATACTCAGGATTGCAGAAGAGAGGGATGCTGATAATGAGATTAAGAGGATTAAGGAGATCAACAGCGGCACATACGTCTTTGACAGTCTGTTTTTATCAGAGGTCCTGAGAGAGATAAAATCTGAAAATGCCCAGAGGGAATTCTATCTCACTGACAGTATAGAGACTGGTCTTAAAAAGGGGTTTAAGGTCTATGCATATAAGACAATAGAGAGAGAAGAAATAATAGGCATAAACAGCAGGAATGAACTTGCTATGGCAGATATTATTATGAGGAGGCGTATAAACAACAGGCATATGCTTAATGGTGTTACAATGATTAATCCTGATAATACTTATGTGGGGATGGATGTTTCTATCGGACAGGATGTGACCATTTACCCGGGTGCAACAATTGAGGGTAATACGACTATTGGCAGCAGAAGTGTTATATATCCGAACAGCAGGATAGTGAATAGTCAGATAGGGTCAGATGTAAACATCAAAGATTCCTCTGTTATTGAAGATAGCAGGATAGGAGATGGTTCACAGGTTGGACCGTTCGCGCATCTGCGTCCGGGTACCATACTTGAAAAGAATGTAAGGATAGGGAATTATGTGGAGCTTAAGAAGGCCTTCATGGGAGAGGGTTCAAAGGCAAATCATCTGACATATCTTGGTGATGCAGAGATAGGGAGCGATGTAAATATAGGCGCTGGCACAATTACCTGTAATTATGACGGAAAGAAGAAGCACAGGACTACCATTGGTGATGGTGTCTTTGTCGGAAGTGATGTGCAATTTGTAGCGCCGGTTAAAATTGGTGAAGGCGCTTTTATCGCAGCAGGTTCGACCGTGACAAAGGATGTACCTCCGGGCTCTCTTGCCATCAGCCGTGTTGAGCAGAAGAACATGGAAGGATGGGTAGAAAAGAGGAAAAAGAGGAAGGGTAATAAAACTCAGGAGAAATAAATATGTGCGGAATAATCGGCTACATAGGAAATCAGAACTCAGTCCCGATACTTATAGATGGGTTAAAGAGGCTTGAGTACAGGGGATATGACTCTGCCGGTATTGCCTTCATTCAGCATGAAAAGATAGAAGTGAGAAGATGTGTTGGCAAATTAAAGAATCTTGAGATGGCATTATCAGGTGAAAAACTCAATAGCACAATCGGAATAGGACATACAAGATGGGCCACACATGGCCGTCCTTCTGAAGAGAATGCACACCCCCACAGGGTCGGGAATATTGTAGTTGTACATAACGGGATAATAGAAAACTATATTCAGTTGAAGAAAGAATTGATAGCAGAAGGCCGGCACTTTACCTCAGAGACAGACACAGAGGTGATTGCCCATCTCATAGAACGTCACACAAAGAGGGGGCTTACATTGGTACAGGCAGTACAGGAGGCATTAAAGGAGGTAAAGGGGGCCTATGCCATTGCAGTCTTAAAGGAGGAAGAACCTGATATCCTTGTAGGTGCAAGGAATGGTTGTCCCCTTGTTGCAGGACTTGCCCAGGGCGGGTCTTTTCTTGCATCTGCTATACCTGCGATACTCAATTATACAAGGGATGTTCTCTTCCTGAATGATGAGGAGATCATTATACTCTCTACTGAAGGTATACAGATTGTGGATCTTGAAGGGAATCCAGTTGAGAAAGAACCATCAAAGGTGATGTGGAATCCGGTGATGGCAGAAAAGGGCGGTTACAGACACTTCATGCTCAAAGAGATATATGAACAGCCGAGGGCTATCATGGATACCCTGCGGGGCAGGCTTTCATACGATACAGGGAATGTTTATCTCGATGAGGCAGGTCTTTCAGAAGATGATGTAAAGGGACTTAAGAAGATATTCATAGTGGCATGCGGTACATCATGGCATGCAGCACTTGTTGCGAAATTTATGATAGAGGAGATAGCAAGGCTTCCTGTTGAAGTGGATGTGGGATCAGAGTTCAGATACAGGAACCCGTTGATAGATGGAAAAAGCCTTCTTATTGCCATTACACAGTCCGGAGAGACTGCAGATACACTTGCTGCCATGAGGGAGGCAAAGGGTAAAGGGGGTAAGGTCTTTTCAGTTTGCAATGTAGTTGGAAGTACTGCAGCAAGGGAATCAGATGGTATTATATACACTCATGCAGGCCCTGAGATAGGCGTTGCTGCAACAAAGACATTCACAGCGCAGCTTGTGGCACTATATATACTTGCGATTTATCTCGGCAGGGCAAGGGGTCTCCTTTCACAGGCAGAAGGAAAGAACAAGCTTGAAACACTCTCGCAGCTCCACAACTTAGTTGAGAAGATACTGGAAGATTCTGATAGGATAGAAGAGATGGCAAGGCGCTATTTCCAGTACACTGATTTCCTGTACCTCGGCAGGGGGCCGAACTACCCCATTGCACTTGAAGGGGCGCTTAAGCTAAAAGAGATTTCTTATATACATGCAGAGGGTTATCCTGCAGGAGAGATGAAACACGGGCCAATAGCATTGATTGATGATAAGATGCCTACAGTTGCACTGATTACAAGGAATAATGTTTATGATAAGGTTATAAGCAATATAATGGAGGTTAAGGCAAGAGGCGGGAAGGTCATAGCCATTGCAACTGATGGGGATGAGGACATCTCAGCAAAGGCAGATGACGTGGTCTATCTGCCGCAGTTCGACCACCTCCTGACCCCTGTGTTATTAGCAATCCCTCTGCAATTGTTTGCATATCATATAGCTGTTTTACGCGGTTGTGATGTAGATCAGCCGAGGAATTTGGCAAAGAGTGTTACTGTCGAATGATTTACGATGAAAACCCCTCACCCTTACCCTCTCCCCTCAGGGGAGAGGGGTGGGTGAGGGGGGGATTTTCAGGTGGAAAAACAAAGTGCAATTTTTACAACTGCTAAATAATCTTAATCCATCACAGCGAAAGGCTGTGGAATATACTGAAGGACCTCTCCTTGTCCTTGCAGGTGCAGGAAGTGGTAAAACCCGCGTTATCACATTTCGTATAGCTCATCTGATCTATAATCAAGGTATCTTTCCCGGGAATATCCTTGCAGTCACATTTACCAACAAGGCTGCTGAAGAGATGAAGGGACGAATATTAAAACTATGCAAAAGTGCACAGAACTCAGACAGCAGAACGGAAACAAGAAATCATATGGATGGAATATGGATCGGTACCTTCCACTCGATATGCCTTCGTCTATTACGAAGACATTGTCAGGTCCTCGGGTTCAGGAATGATTTCACCATATATGACAAATCAGATCAGATGGGACTGGTAAAGGAATGTGTAAGAGAACTTAATATAAATGAAGATATGTATTCCGCAAGTTCTATAAGCAGTCGAATATCCTTTCTTAAAGGGAGGATGATAACACCGGATGAGTTTTCCCGCAGTTCACGCGGATTTGGCATAGATGATAAGGTATTAAAGGTCTATAGTCTATATCAGGATAAGCTTGTCAGTAATAATGCTATGGATTTTGATGACCTTATAATTAGATGCATAAACCTGTTTGAGAAAGAGAGTGAGATATTGAGCAGATATCAGGACAAGTTCAGATATATCCTGGTGGATGAATATCAGGATACAAATCCGTCACAATACAGATTACTTAATCTGTTTGCGGATAAGCATAAGAATATATGTGCAGTGGGTGACGATGACCAGAGTATATATCGTTTCAGGGGCGCTGAGATACAGAATATACTGAACTTTGAGAAAGATTATCCCTCGGCCATGGTGATTAAACTTGAACAGAACTATCGATCCACCGGTTCGATACTTAACTTGGCAGGTCAGTTGATAGAGAAGAACAGAGGGCGGAGAGGAAAGAGGCTCTGGACAGAAAACCCCGGTGGGGAACCTGTTGTGTATAACAGGGTAGATGATGAGAGGGGAGAGGCAAAATATATAGTGAATAGTATCAGGTCCATGATGAGAGATGGAAGAACACCTTCACACTTCGCAGTACTGTACAGGACTAATGCCCAGTCAAGGGTTATAGAAGAGGGATTGAGGGATTCCGGTATTCCATATATTATTATTGGCGGTATAAAGTTTTATGAGAGGAGAGAGGTTAAAGACATAATAGCATATATCAGACTCGCACTTAGAGCTGATGATGATTTTAGTCTCAGAAGGATTATAAACGTCCCTCAGAGGGGGATCGGGAAGGTTACACTGAAAAGCATAGATAAGATTTCAGTGGATTACAGGACAAGCTTATATGAAGCTGTAATAAAGATGTCAGTGGAAAATCCAAGGCTTGGAAAATTTATTGAACTTATTGAAAGCCTGAGACCGCTGGTAAATGTATTATCCCCTTCAGGGTTTGTTAAAAAAGTTTTTGAATTGACCGGTTATACAGAAGCCCTTAAAAAGGATGATAATGCTGATGATCGTATTGAAAATATCTTTGAGCTGCTTGGTGCTGTAAAAAAATATGAGGAGAAGATCCCTGACGGAGGGCTCAGGGGATTTCTGGATGAGGTCAGCCTCCTCAGTGATATAGATGAGCATATAAACCTTGGCGCCTCTCAGACAAAAGAGGAAAAGGGATATGGTGCCAGGAATTCAGTTTCATTGATGACCCTGCACAGTGCAAAGGGGCTTGAGTTTCCTGTTGTCTTTATTACAGGGCTTGAGGATGGGATACTGCCGCATGTCAGATCTCTGGACAGGGAAGATGATATAGAGGAGGAGCGGAGATTATGCTATGTCGGGGTAACGAGGGCAATGGAAAGGCTCTATCTTACTGCTGCTTTAAACAGGAGTCTTTTCGGTCAGTCACAAACAATGAGGGAGTCAAGATTTTTAAGAGATATCAAAAGGGACGTTAAATTAGGGATAGAAATTGAGGGTAGAGAGATGTATAATAAGAAACAATAATAGGTCAGGCATCTTGCCTGACAATTGGGGTTCACGTATGAATATTACAAAAGAAGAGGTTGAACATGTGGCAAAGCTGGCAAGGCTTGCACTCAAAGCTGAAGAGATCGATCAGTTCAGCCAGCAACTGAGTGACATACTGACATATGCAGGGAAGTTGAATGAGCTCAACACAAATGATGTTGAACCGACATCTCATGTTTTACCGGTGAAGAATATCATGCGTGAAGATAAAGTAAGCGGCTCTATTGAAAGGGAGAAGGCACTCATCAATGCACCTGACAGGACAGAAGAGTTTTTCAGGGTTCCCAAAGTAATTGAAAATGCATAGCGGGTACATTCCCTGCGGCTTGCTGCGGGGTTTGCGAGTGCATAGAAGGGGGAGAAGACATTGCTCAGAGAGATGTTGAGATCAAAAATTCACAGGGCTACAGTGACTGATGCAAACCTGTCTTATGAAGGGAGTATAACAATAGATGAAGAGCTGATCGAAACAGCCGGTATACTCCCCTATGAGCAGGTCATGATTTCAAATCTCAATAACGGGGAGCGTTTTGAGACCTATGTAATACCGGGCCAGAGGGGCAGCGGCCAGGTCTGCCTTAACGGGCCAACAGCGAGAAAGGCTGTGGCTGGAGATAAGATAGTGATCTTCTGTTATGAATATTATAATGAAGAAGAATTAAAGACCTACAAGCCCAAAATAATAATAGTGGATGAAAAGAACAGGATAGTGAAAATATCAAATATTTAACTTGCATACAGGGAGGTATATCTGGAACTCTGCAAACTCACCATACATGAGCTCCACGGACTTTTGAGAAAAAGGGAGATAACATCAAAGGAGATAACGGAGTCTGTTTTTGCAAGGATTGATCAGGTCGAAAGTAAAGTACGCGCATATCTCAGTCTGACAGACGAGAGGGCATATACACAGGCTGACAGGGCCGATAAGGCTATACAAAGCAGCAAAGAAGATTTCCCTTATCTTCTTGGGATACCTGTTGCAATAAAAGATAACATGTGTACTGAAGGGGTCAGGGTTACATGTGCTTCAAAGATCCTGCAAGGTTTCATAGCACCATATAATGCTAAGGTAATAAATAGACTTGAGGAGAATGGATATGTCCATACCGGCATGACCAATATGGATGAGTTTGCAATGGGTTCATCTACAGAAAATTCATCCTGCCAGGTTACTAAAAATCCATGGGATATTAATCGTGTACCCGGCGGTTCGAGCGGTGGCTCTGTAGCAGCAGTCACTGCAGATGAATGTATAGCAGCCCTTGGTTCGGATACAGGCGGTTCTATAAGACAACCGGCTGCATTATGCGGGGTGGTAGGGTTGAAGCCAACTTATGGAAGGGTATCACGCTATGGTCTTGTGGCATTTGCATCTTCTCTTGATCAGATCGGACCAATCACAAAGGATGTGACTGATTGTGCGATAATGCTGAATGTGATCAGTTGTCATGACCCGAAAGACTCCACCTCTGTTGATTTACCGGTGCCGGACTATACAAGGGAATTGGGCAGGGACATAAAGGGGATGAAGCTCGGTATACCAGGGGAGTATTTTATCAGCGGCATGGAGCCGTCTGTTGAGAAGAGAGTCAGAGAGGCTATAAGGACTTATGAAAATCTGGGGGCAGTTATAGTTGATATAGCCCTTCCGCATACTGAATATGCAGTTGCAGCATATTATATAATAGCCACTGCTGAGGCGAGCTCTAACCTTGCAAGGTATGACGGTGTTAAATATGGGTACAGGATTAAGGACGCAGGAGACCTCCTTGAGATGTATATGAAGACAAGGGATGAAGGCTTTGGACCTGAGGTAAAGAGGAGGATAATGCTCGGTACTTATGTACTCAGCGCAGGATATTATGATGCATACTACAGAAAGGCCCAGCAGGTGAGGACACTTATAAAAGGGGATTTTGATAAGGCATTTGAAAGTGTTGATGCAATACTGACCCCAACGTCACCTACTGCAGCCTTCAGGGTTGGAGAGAAGACACAGGACCCTTTACAGATGTACCTTTCCGATATATTTACTATTTCGGTGAATCTTGCAGGGATACCGGGTATATCAATTCCATGCGGGTTTACAGAAAGTGGATTACCGGTAGGATTGCAGATTCTCGGCAAGCACTTTGATGAGGAGAAGATTTTACAGGCAGCATATGCGTATGAACAGGCAACTGAGTGGCATAAAAAGAAGCCGGATATAGATTAAATGAGAGAGAGATACGAGGCGGTCATAGGGCTTGAGATACATGCCCAGCTCAAAACACTATCCAAGATATTCTGCGGGTGCAGTACGAAGTTCGGTGCACCACCTAATACTCAGACTTGCCCTGTCTGCCTTGGCCTGCCTGGTGTGCTCCCTGTATTGAATAAAGAGGCAGTGAATTATACAATAATGATGGCGCTTGCCACACATTGTAATATCGAAGAAAGCTGCCGGTTTGCAAGGAAGAACTACTTCTATCCTGATTTACCAAAAGGGTATCAGATATCACAGTATGAACAGCCCCTGGCAAAGGGTGGTTATGTTGATATCGCTTTGAACGGAAATGTCAAAAGGATTGGACTTACAAGGATACATATGGAGGAGGATGCAGGCAAATCCATACATGAAGGGAGCGGGAATACAAGCCTTGTTGATCTGAACAGGGCAGGCGTTCCGCTCATTGAGATTGTCAGCGAACCTGATATACGCTCTCCTGAAGAGGCTGTGGAGTATTTAAAGAGACTGAGAGAGGTCCTGCGGTATCTTGAGATCTGTGATGGCAATATGGAGGAGGGGAGTTTTCGCTGTGACGCCAATGTATCTGTCAGGCCTTTTGGAGACCATAGATACGGGACAAAGACAGAGGTAAAGAATATGAACTCTTTCAGATTTGTCCACAAGGCACTTGAGTTTGAAATAAACAGGCAGATTGATGCAGTTGAAGAGGGAGACAAAATAATACAGGAGACGAGGTTATGGGATACCAACAGGGGTGTTACAATATCCATGAGGAGCAAGGAAGAGGCCCATGACTATAGATATTTCCCTGAGCCTGACCTTGTACCATTGGATGTGTCAATAGAGTGGCAGGAGGAGATCAGGAAAAAACTGCCTGAGTTGCCTGATGAAAAGAGGGACAGGTTTATCAGGGAATACAGCATACCTGCATATGATGCAGAGGTTGTTACATCTTCAAAGGCGCTTGCATATTTTTTCGAGGGGTGTGTGAAAGAGTACAATCAACCAAAGGTAATAAGTAACTGGATTATGGGGGATTTACTTAGAGAACTTAAACTCGCAGGAATTGATGTTGATGAATCATTGCTTAAACCATATCAGTTAGCAGGGATGATAAAGATGATAGATAATGGTGTAATTAGCGGGAAGATAGCAAAGACAGTATTTGAGGAGATGTATAAAACAGGCAAGGATCCTGATGCAATAGTAAAGGAAAAGGGTCTGGTTCAGATTAAGGATGAATCGGAGATCAGGGGTTTTGTCGAACGCGTTATTTCAGAGAACCCCAAAGAGGTCGAGGCATACAGGGGAGGTAAAGAGAGGTTATTAGGCTTTTTTGTTGGTCAGGTGATGAAATTGACAGGGGGGAAGGCAAACCCTGCTGTAGTTAATGAGTTAATGAAAAAGAAGTTGAGTTAAGATGGGAGGCATTAATGAGCGAAATCATTGATATCTTTGCACGTGAAATACTTGATTCGAGAGGAAATCCGACTGTTGAGGCAGAGGTGCTTCTGGATAGCGGAGTGGTGGGACGTGCTGCTGTTCCATCAGGGGCATCAACAGGCAAGAGAGAGGCTATTGAGTTAAGGGATGGTGATAAAGGCCGGTATCTTGGGAAAGGGGTTAATAAGGCTGTAATAAATGTGATTGATAAGATAAGCCCTTCTATACGGGGGATTGATGCAACAGAACAGGCCCTCATTGACAGGATAATGATAGACCTGGATGGCACTGAAAATAAGGCTAACCTCGGTGCAAATGCGATATTGAGCGTATCCCTCGCAGTTGCGAAGGCAGCAGCAGAAGAGTCTGCACTGCCACTGTTCCGATACATCGGAGGAGTAAATGCACGGGTATTGCCTGTACCCCTGATGAATATCCTTAATGGTGGGAAACATGCAGACAACAACCTCGACATTCAGGAGTTTATGATAGTACCGGTGGGTACGGATAATATTAGCGATGCCATAAGGATGGGTACAGAGGTGTTTCATACACTTAAAGGTATCCTTCATAAGAAGGGTTACAATACTTCAGTTGGAGATGAAGGCGGCTTTGCGCCCAGCCTATCTTCCAATGAAGAGGCCATACAATTGATTATCAGCAGTATAGAGGGTGCGGGCTACAGACCCGGAGAAGATATTTTGATAGCCCTTGATGCAGCATCGAGTGAGTTCTGCAAAGATGGCAAATACTACTTAAAGGGTGAAGGCAAAGATGGAAGAGGAACTGATGATATGATCAGTTTTTATGAAGGGTTTACAAAGAAATATCCAATCATCTCTATCGAAGACGGACTCTCAGAGGATGACTGGGAGGGATGGAAGAAACTCACATCGAGACTTGGCAAGAAGGTCCAATTAGTTGGTGATGACCTGTTTGTAACAAATGTAAAGATACTTGGAAAAGGTATTCAGGAGGGCCTGGCAAATTCAATCTTAATAAAGGTTAACCAGATAGGGACATTAACAGAGACCCTCGATGCTGTTGAGATGGCAAAGAAGGCTGGTTACACTGCAGTTATATCTCATCGCTCAGGAGAGACTGAAGATACGACAATTGCAGACCTCTCAGTAGCCTGTAATACAGGACAGATTAAAACAGGTTC
>MHER01000184.1 GCA_001805205.1 Nitrospirae bacterium RIFCSPLOW2_12_42_9
AGAGTTATCTCTACAGCAGGAAAGATTTAAAGGGTAATATGGTAAACAAAAACAAACATGTATGTCCTGTTAAACACGCAGCTTTTCTTGATAATAGCATTAGAAAATTGTTGCATAATCCAAAAAAGATATTAGGGGATTATGTAAAAGAGGGAATGACAGTTTTGGATTTAGGTTGTGGGCCAGGCTTTTTCTCAATTGAACTAGCCAAAATGGTTGGTGTATCCGGCCAAATTATCGCAGCAGATTTACAGGAAGGAATGCTTCAAAAATTAAAATTAAAAATTGAAGGAACTGGGCTTGAAAAGAAGATAAAACTACATAAATGCGATGAGAATAAGATTGGTGTTATGGAAAAGGTTGATTTTATTTTGGCTTTTTATATAATTCACGAAGTTCCTGACCAAAAGGCATTTTTAGAAGAAATAATATCCATATTAAAATCGACTGGAAAAGTTTTTATAGTAGAGCCGAAACTATTTCATGTATCAAAAAAAGCATTTGAAGAAACTATAACGAAAGCCATAGAAATAGGATTTATGCCAATTGAAAGACCGAGAGTGTTATTAAGTAGGGCAGTAATTTTAAAGAAAACTAACTAAACGTTCCGGTTGATGCGCAAGAGATCAGCACTCTATAATTAAAAAGTTAAGGAGGTGAAACATTGTGACAAAGCTAAACACAAGTATCCCCAAAGCGGATGGAATAAAATAATGCATATCGGATAGGGTATTTAACTCTGTACTTTACTTTATTGGCCATTATTGTAAAGTGATACTGCATCTGTTAAGATAAATATAAATAAGAGGCTATTATGAGTTTAAGTAAGGTCATTAAAAAATATAAAATAAATGAACAACCTAATGATTTTTCATTTTGGCAATCAAGATCATACGAAGAGCGATTAGACGCATTAGAGCAAATCCGAAAGGAATACAATTTATGGAGATATAATGCTGAGCAAGGACTTCAAAGAATTTATAGAATTGTTAAACGAAAATAACGTTAGATATTTGGTGGTTGGCGGGTATGCAGTCGCATTTCACGGACATCCACGTTATACAAAGGATCTTGATATTTGGGTAGAATTGTCTCCAGATAATGCCAATAAAATTATAGATGCACTTAAGAAATTTGGTTTTGGATCATTAGGCCTCAAACCCAACGACTTTCTTGAGAGCGATCAGATAATTCAATTAGGTTATCCGCCCAATCGTATTGATATCCTGACAACATTACAAGGTTTGAATTTTGAAGATTGTTATAAATCAAGAGTTGAAATTGAGATTCAAGGTCTTCACATTGATTTTATTGATATTGAGAATTTAAGGAAAAACAAACGGGCTACCGGTCGTTCACAGGACTTGGCTGATGCAGAAAACTTAGAATAATCCTGAGCATCATGTTCCTCGGAAGGCATTCATTGCCTCTTCATAAAGAGGAACGGGGTCATCTATATACCGTGGAGAGAAGTGAAATATCACAAGGTCTTTTGCACATGCCTTGCGTGCTATTTCCCCGGCCTGTCTTGCTGTTAAATGATACCGTTCTGATGCCAGGTCAGTATCTTTATCAAGGTATGCCGCCTCACAATACATTACATCAGAGTCCTTTGAAAGCAGTATTATCTTTTCTTCGTTCTCAGGGCTATAAATAGCATCAACGATATATGATATCTTCTGACCTTCTGAAATTGTGGCAATACTGTCTTTAAGCTCCCCGAGTGAGAATTCTCTTGCAGTACTGATACCAACCTCTTCCGGTCCAATAGTAAAAATCTCATCTTCAGGTTTTCCGTCCCAGAGCGCCTGTTTGAATCTCCTTAGCCATGGCCCTACAGTAAGGTTCATGGCATTGAGTTTATCTTTATTAATGTTTATATGAAATCTCTCTTTGAGGGCAAAACCGAGGGATGGGATCATGTGATCCAAATGACTCGTAAATATTGTGAACATCTCTTCCTCTAATATGGAGCCTGTAAATGGCTTAATACTGATATCGTGACGCTTAAAGCCATCCTTTGCAGAAAAGTCTGCCATCCTTATTTTATCCCTATAAACCTCTACTACATGTATGGTAAAAGGGTATCCCTCTGTCAGATTCCATGTATAACCACCAAGTTTCCCTTCGATATTATCTGTTATACCGGGTGGGCCAAAGAGCCTTAACCCTTTTTCCCTTCTTAATATCAGCCGTAACAGGTAATCAAAACCGACAAAATGGTCCATATGTGTATGTGATATGAAGACATCCGAGACCTTGACAAGTTTTGCAGGTTCAAGGAGAGAGATATCTCCGAGGTCAAAGAGAATGGATCGCTTCTCCCATTTTATCTCGATGTAGAGACCAGGGTCTTCAAAGGGGCTGTTTATAAGAAAGGAATTTAATAAAGGTTTCATTTAACTGGTGTTATTTTCATATGCCGGAAGATGACGTTTCATCAGAAGATGATTCTCCATGTGCGGCCTCTTCAGCAGCCGATTCTATCTCTTCATTAAAATCCTCTCCAAGCTCGTCACCAAATTCCTTGCCCATCTTTTTCATGAATCTTGCCATACTTGCAGGATTATTCTCATCAATATCTCCCCATTTACCCGGGTCAGCCATTGACTCAAGACGTGCCTCTTCTGATTTTGGTGCAGCAAAACGGGAAAATAGTCTTGTAAGATCAACACTGCCGCAGTGGCTGCATATGGTCTGTTCAGAGCGGTTTAAAATAAGAAGGGCTATCTTTTTCCTGCAGCTATTACATCTGTATTCATATATAGGCATAGTAATCTCCAGTGTTACAGCTTATTTTAATAAAAAACTTATCTTATGACAAGGGCCTGTTATATCTGAAGGGAAAAAAGGAGAGGTTATTTGAAAATGCATAGCGAGTGCAATCCCCGTAGCTTGCTACGGGGTTAGCGAGCGAATTACAATAGAAAAGTACCTTACATTTCGAAGATTCCCTGCAGCTTGCTGCAGGGAGCTTCAAATTTGTAATCCGGAAATAGAGGTAGTAATATTAAACAGGCCAGCAAATTTATATGATAGAGAGGAAATTCATCTATGTTCAGGATTCGCGGGCATACGCTTTTATGTTTGCAGGGATTTCAGGGAAAAGGGTATGACGATAAATTTATTGCAAACATGAAGAAAATCCATGAAACTCTGTTCAATGATCCAACAACAGAGGTGGAGATTGTTGCTGGCCCGGATGATATATGTTATTCCTGTCCATATCTTAAAGGTAATGGCTGCACACTTAAAGGCCCTGAATCCGAGAAGGATGTTATAGAGAAAGATAATAGCGTAATCGAATTCCTCGGATTTAAGCCATCAGGCAGACATAAATGGGAAGAAATACTGCAAAGGATTTCAGAGACAGTAAATGCCTCAATGCTTATAGGACTCTGTGACAAATGCCCCTGGTTCCCATTAGGGTATTGTGAAGAAGGGATATTACGGTTAAAGAGGTTAACTGATAGTCACTGCTGAAGAGTGTGTTTCTGTAAGCCCTGCGGTACATACCATCTATGTATATTATACCCAATCCCTATAGGTGCGGGTTCAATTCCATGAAATCTGGAATGTACGATAGGCAGGGCATCAGGCACATATAAGAATATGTATGGAAGTTCCTCGGCCAGAATCTCCTGTATCCTGTAATAAGCCTTTTTTCTTTCATTTATATCAAATGTCCTCCTGCCCTTTTCCAGGAGGGCATCCACTTCAGGGTTTGAATAGCTTACGAAATTGAACTCCTTCTCCTTTGTCTTGCTCGAATGCCATATGTCATACTGGTCAGGGTCAAGCCCGATACTCCATCCTAGGACCACAACCTCAAACCTCCGTTTATCTATAAACTCGTTAATAAATGTAGACCATTCAAGCGCCCTGATATTAACTTTGATCCCGATCATTGCCAGTCTCCATTGTATGATTGTGGCAGTCTTCATCCTCAGTGTATTGCCCATGTTGGTCAATATGGTAAATTCAAACGGCCTGCCATCCTTATCAAGAAGACCATCGCTGTCTGTATCCCTCCATCCTGCCTCTGACAGGAGATTCCTTGCCTTTTCAGGGTTATACTCATATTTTTTTACATCAGGATTATATGGCCATGTGTTCGGTACATAAGGTCCTGTTGCCGGCCCTCCAAGTCCGAATAAGACTCCATCCACTATCTCTTCTTTATTCAGGGCATATGCTATTGCCTGACGCACCCTCTTATCACCAAACCAGGGGTGTTTTTCAATGCATTTTCCCGAATTATCTCTTCTCAAACACAAGTTGAAGCCCATGTATGTATATGCAAATGTAGGGTATCTGAACTTATTGAAGTTTTTCTCAAAGTATGGTGTTGTTGTCTGACGCTGGTACTGTATTGGAGTAAGGCCCATGAAATCAACGCCGCCTGCCTGGAGTTCTAAGAACATGGTTGCAGGGTCAGGTATTATCCTGTATACATACTTATCGATGTAAGGCCGTCCCTCAAAGTATCCCTGGTTTGCATCAAGTGTAAGCTCCTGCCCAGGTACCCATTTAGAAAACTTGAAAGGCCCCATGCCTGTTGGTTTTCGTCCGAGATCACTCTTTGTAATGTCCTTCCCTTCTAGAAGATGCTTTGGTAGGACAGTAAGGCTGCCCCAGCTGCTAAGCGCAGGGGCAAATGGCTTATCGTAGGTTACGCGGAGTGTATATTTATCCAGTACCTCTGCCTTCTTAACCTGTTTATAGTCCTCTGAATATGCGGTCGGGGTCTTTTCATCTATTATAGTCTTATATCCAAAATAGACATCCTCTGCAGTAAACTCAACCCCGTCAGTCCACTTAACCCCCTTCCTTAAATGAAAGGTTATAATGAGTCCATCCTTTGAGATATCCCACGACTCTGCGAGGTCTCCTATAAGTGTCAGGTCTTTATCATATTTAACCAGACCATTAAAGATCATGCCTGCAACTGCATGAGATGCACTGTCTCCTGCAAGCATTGGTATAAGTATGCTCGCTTCACCGATTGTACCTTCAACAATAGTATCACCATAAGAGGGTTTATCGTTTGCATCAGTCTTTTCGATTGAATGGGCTTTTTGTGTTTCCTGTTCAGCAATGATCAATGTGAACAAAAGTAGAAATATAAAATGTGCAAATCTATGTTTCATTAAAGTTCTCATGGCAAAAAATAGAAAGCAATAGCCAGTATAATATATACAGCCATAAGCTGCACCCCTTCCATCCAGTTTGATTCTCCATCCATAGAGATCAGGCTTACAATGCCTACAGAGAGTACGATAGCCAGCACCTCAAATGTCGTAAAGAGGAGATCCATTGGTTGTCCGAAGATGAAATAACTTAAAAAGACCAGAATGGGGGCAACAAACAGGGCTATCTGTATGCTTGAACCTATAGCAATATTCATTGCAAGGTCCATCTGATTTTTTGCTGCCATCATAACTGCTGTACTATGTTCAGCAGCATTTCCAATAATAGCGACAAGGATTACACCGACAAACACCTCTGTCATGCCAAATACCTTTGCTGTATGTTCCACTGCACCAACAAGAAATTCGGCCATGATTGCCACAAAGACTGTACTGATGAGCAGCACCATAACCGATTTACCCTTACTCCACCCTTTCAATGCTATGCCCTCTTCCATCCCCTCAGGATGTATTCCATCACCTGCATAGAGGTGTTTGTGGGTGCGGAGGGTGAACAGGAGGTTTAATAGATAAGTTACGAATAAGACAATAGCTATCTCAAGACTAAGTTCCTGTTCCTGTTTAACCTGTATATTCCCTGCAACACGATGAAAGATGGCCGGCACCACAAGTCCAATAGCACTGAGTGTAAGCAAGGTTGCACCCATGCAGGCAGCAGTCTTGTTGAAGGTCTGTCTTTCATATTTTAAGCCTCCAAATATCACGCTAAGTCCGAGAACAAGAAGGATATTACCGATGATTGAGCCTGTAATGGATGCCTTAACTACATCATAGAGACCCTTATTAAGTGCCAGTAACGCGATAATCAACTCTGCTGCATTTCCAAATGATGCATTAAGAAGGGCACCAAGACCTGACCCTAATCTCTCTGCAAGATATTCTGTTGCTTTTCCCATCAGTCCTGCGAGAGGGATTATAGCAAGCGCAGATGAGATGAAAATCCATACAGGACCGGCGTGTGATAACTCAAGGATCAGACTAACCGGGACAAAGATTAAGAATAGAGAAAGCGTGTCTATTTTAATATTTCCAATTTTCATAGGATTTTTATCCTGAGGCGAGGCATATTATGTACTTTTTAGTTTATTGCCGTCAAGATAGTCCTGTGTTTGGGTGACAGGAGTACTGACAGGAAGAAGACAAAAGATACGAACAGCACTGTGGTGGCCCCTGATGGAAGGTCAAGCCAGTACGATAAAAAGACACCTGATACTGAAGACCCTGTGCCGATCAGGGCAGAATATATGAACATCCGGATCATACTATATGTTAATTGATAAGCTGCTGCTGCCGGTGTTACTATCATTGCAAAGACGAGTATAGCGCCAACTGATTTCAGTGATATTACAATGGTTAGTGCGATCATGGTCAACAGCAGGAATGATAACCACCCTGTAGGTATGCCGCCGGCCCTTGCCATCTCCTCATCAAAGGTAATAAAATGAAATTCCTTAAAAAAGAGATATACGAGGAACAATACGACAACACCTAATAATACAATAATAGCCAGGTCAAGTTTTGTTACAGATAGTATACTCCCGAACAGATATCCATAAACCTCGGCATTATAAATCTTCATCAAGCCGATGAAGAGTACAGCCAGGGCCATAGTAAGAGAGTAGAATATCCCTACTGATGCATCCAGTTTAAGATAACCCTTTTTACTCAGATAGCCTACTATCCATACTGTTATGAGACTGAATAAGACAGCTATGGAGAGAGGACTGAACTTAATAAGATAGCCGAGGGTAACGCCTGCAAAGGCAGCATGGGATGTCCCTGCACCGATAAATGTAAGATTTTTTAAAATTACAAAGACCCCTATGATTGAGCATACAAGACCTATTATTACTGAGGCAATCAGCGCCCTCTGCATGAATTCATAGGAGAGCATCTCAAACATAATGATAGTCTCCTACTATTACATAAAGCCCGTTTTCTTTTGTAGTAACGACTACCTGTTTTCCGTATATCTCGCTCAGTATTTTCTCATTTAAGACCTCAGAAGGTGTGCCGATCGCAAAAAGTCTTACCTTGAGAAGGGCTATGCGGTCTACAAAAGGGCTTATCATATTTATATCGTGAGTGACAAGGAGGATAGTAAGGTTCAGGTTTTTATGCAGATTTGATATAAGCCTTATGATGCTGTGCTGCGTAGGGGGATCGATACCGGTTGTCGGCTCATCCATCAATAAGACCTCCGGCTGCTGTACAAGGGCACGCGCAATAAGTACCCTCTGCTGCTGTCCACCGGACAGATGTCCCAATGTGGCGTCTTCATACCCAGTCATCCCCACCTCTGTCAGGGCAGTTTCAACAAGCCCTTTATCCGGTTTTGACGGCCGGTGAAAAAGGCCGAGGGAACTATATCTCCCCATCATTACTGTCTCTGAGACAGTTACAGGAAAGTTCGGGTCTATCTGGCCCTTTTGCGGGATATAGCCTATCTTTGCCTTATGATGACACCGTAGTTTATGGCAGGCACAGTCGAATATCTGAACTGAACCCTTGCTCGGCCTTACCAATCCAAGAATAGACTTGAGCAATGTTGTCTTTCCCGAGCCATTAGGTCCTATGATGCCGATGAATTCACCCTGATACACATCGAGACTTATATCTTCCAATGCTGCACGCTGCTGGTAATTTATTGTAGCCTGTGAGAAGGTTATTATTACGTTATTCTTCATCTCAATGCAGAGGAGAGTTGTTCTGCGTTATATTCCATCATTTCAATATATGTCCCTGTCCCTGGCAACCCTCCGGGGATCGGTGTTAGTATAATCATTTTAGCATTAGTTTCCTCAGAAATCGATTTTGGTACCTTTGGATTTAGTTGCGGCTCTGATACGATAACCCGGATATCCTCCTTTTTTATCCTGTTTATAATATTTGCAATATGTCTTGCGGATGGTTCTGTGCCAGCCTGTAATTGGATATTATCAACAATCTGTAATTTAAATCTCTGTGCAAAATAAGGCCATGCAGGATGGTGAGTAATAATCTTCCTGTTTTTGATTGATCTCAACTTATCTTCGATCTTTGAGCGCATTGTATCAATCTTTTTAAAATATCCTGCCTGGTTTGTCAGATAGATATTTCTTCCTTCAGGGTCTATATCAGATAATGCCTCTGTAATATGTCTTATAATAACCTTTGACCGCTCAGGGTCAAGCCAGATATGGGGATTTCCAAGATGACCATCATGATCATGTGAGTCCACTTCTTCACTTCTTAATAAAGGTATTCCACTTGAGGTGTTTACAACTACCAGTTTGCTGTTTGATGCATTTTTTATCAGGGAATCCACCCATACCTCAAGGCCAAGTCCTATCTTGATGAGCATCCTTGCCTCTTTTACTGCTACAATGTCACTTGGTTTAGGGGTATAGGTGTGTTCACTTTCAAGTCCGGATAACAGACTTCTTACCTCAACCCTTTCACCCCCCACATTTCTTACAAAATCTTCAAGGAGTGTTAATGTCGTGACAACCTTTATAGGTTGAGCGGCGAAAGAGCGGGGTGGAACAATATTAAGCAGGGAATAAGAGATAAGCAGTAAAAAAAGAGTGTAAAGGTGTCTCATCTCTAAATCTTTTTATTCGGGAACCGGTTCACTGTACTATTCGTGTTCATTATTATTACCCGCTAATATCCTGATGAAAGTTTCTACGATAACAGGATCAAACTGGGTTCCTGCATTTCGTTTAAGCTCTTCAATAGCCTCTTCCTGTGTAAGTCTTTTATTATGCGGATTAAAGGATACCATAGTATGGTAGGTATCTACAACACTTATTATGCGGGAAAGAAGCGGGATATCTTCACCTTTCAATCCTGAAGGATATCCGGTGCCATCGTATCTCTCATGGTGATGGTTAATAGCCTGAAACACATTCTGGAGATTAAAAATCTTTTTAAGTATCTCTACTCCTGTCTCCGGATGATCTTTTATTAGATCAAGTTCTTCTTTTGATACTGCCCCCTCTTTTATTGTCTGAGAGAGGGATTTTAGCATACCGATCTCATAGAGATATGTGGCTACCTTAAGATCACGCATCTGGCTGTCATTGAGGTTGTAAGCCCTGGCTATCTGGAGTGCAGTACGACTTATAGTGACCGAGTGTCCTCTGCGGGAGGGTAGTCTTTCATCAATAGTAGTGGACAGGCTTCTGAATATCCATTCTTCAATGTCTTCCAATAAACTCTTTGTCTTTCCGGGAACTTCAAAGTTATTTTTTAAGGTATTATAATAAAGTACCGTCTTGTTACGACCACTTTCTTTGGCAAAATATAATGCCTTATCCGCTGTCTCAATGAGGCTTTTTCTGTCGGTTGCATCACCTGGAAATGACGTTATACCAATGGAGACTGTTACATGTAAAGTCTCCCCGTTTAAGACCTTTATTGAAAGTTGTTCTATATTTTCACGGAGACGGTCGGAAAAGATAAATGCCTCAGCAGAATTTGTCTCAGGGAGTAAAATGGCCATCTCTTCACCGCCATATCGTGCGGCAAAATCAGAGCTTCTTACTTCCTGAAGGATAATCTTTCCAATTGCTCTCAGGGCCTCGTCCCCGGACTGGTGTCCATATGTATCATTAAAATTCTTGAAGTTGTCTATATCAATCATCATGAGGGATAAAATAGAGTTATACCTGGATGCACGTTTAACCTCTTCTTCCAGTCTCTTATGAAATTCCCGGTGGTTGAATAGACCGGTAAGACTATCTGTGATTGATAATTTTGTCAATTCTTCATGAGATGATTGTATAGATGCTGCCATTTCATTAAAGGCACTTGCGAGCTGACCGATCTCATCTTCTCTGTTTAATTTAACGCGGCTTGAAAGGTTGCCTCTGCTCATAGAAACACTTGTTTTTGTAAGTTCATGGATAGGATGAGATATTCTCCAGCCGAGCATTCCGGCTATAGCAAACAGTACCATTGAACCTGTTAAGACGAATAAGAGATATTTTTTCGCAGAGACTTCCCCATATATTGCATCCTCTGATGTAATAACCCCTAAACTCCATCTGTTATGATTATCCCTTTCTTCCGGAATATCTTTATAGGTAATATAGGATGGTTTTCCATCATAGATGATCCGTCTGTTCCCGCCTTCTCCTGATCGCATCCTGCTGACAACTGATAGGAAGGATGGATCATTTTCGAGATTACCTGCACTTAATATAATCTCTCCGGTCCTTTTCTTTGTATGTGAAATCAGATTTCCATTCTGATCTACTACAATTACAATATCATCCGGATGTGCAATGTTTTTAATGAATCGGGTAATACTGTCGAGATAAATCTGTGCATATAGAACCCCAATAAGTTTTTCCTTATTATTGTAAATTGGAAGTGCACTGGGAATGATCCATTTACCTGAACTTTGAGAAAATACCGGGTGTCCGTTGAAGACTATCCCTTTTCCCAGCAGAAGTGCCTCTTTAAAGAAGGAGGATCCGGAAATATTTTCAGAATACTCGTGGGGTGATAAATTCTTTCCTTCCTTTACAGCACTGATCACTCTGCCATTTACATCAGCAAAGCCGGCTGATTCTATGATTCCGTGGAAGATTGAACTAATCTGGAGTAATGCCTTAGCCTGTTCATCTCTATAAAGATTACTATCATTATGGTCTTCAAAGAATCGCACAAAGGCGGTATTCTGGCCTGACAGGATAAGGTTGGTATTAGATTCAACAAAAAGAGTCACAATATTACGCATTCCATTATTTACCTTTAATTCCTGCTCCTTAAGAGCAGAATGGAGGAGGGTCTGCCGGCTTTTGGAATAGGCATAGAAGCTGCCCACTACAAGTGGTATTACACCTATTATGGAGAACAAGATAAAAAGCTTTGTATAAATACTTTTGGGAGAGGATATCCTTAATATAGTATTGTTCATTAACTCCCTATCGGCAAACAGAAATCTATATTTTATAACATTTTATAATAAGATATTTAAGCAGTATAATAAAATATTGGGGAAATTAAAAGGGCTACGAGTATGGCCTATGAGTATAGCCTATGAGTATAGATGGTTTGATTTTTTATAAAAATATCAGGCAGGGTAATCGAAAAGTTCTTTTTCCTGACTGTAGAGGGTCTCTATAAAGACCTCAACAATTCGGGGGTCATACTTTCTTCCGAGTCAAACCTTTACTAGCCGGTCGATCTTTGCTGCCAGGATAAAATCATTTTCAGAAAGACCTTTTATGGCATGTGTGAATAAATCTAATTCAACTTTGTTATAGTGGATTGCTATATCCGGGTGATGCCCTTCCTCTTCGGACAGTTTACCAACTGCATTTACAAAATTCAATGACTCAACGAAATTTTTAAACTTAAACGACCTGTACAATCGCCCGTTTCTTAGCAACCACAAGGGTATTTCTTTGATAAGTTCTTTTATCTTAGACTCTTCAAGCGGCGGTGTACCACCTTCACATGGGACACATTTCATTTTGTGTAAGTCCATTTGTGTCTCCTAAACTATACCATAGACAACCAGCCCGTTACCGTAAATAGAGATATTGATATCCATTATCATGACTTAAATATATGACTACTAAAAGTGGCTGTCAAGTAATGAAGGGCCTGGCTGTCTCCTTGACTCCGCTAAGTGATTGGAATATATTGCCTTCATATGGAGTAGCTAACAAATGAGGAGGATATTATGGATGAGATTGAAAAGATAATAAAGGAGTCGAAGAATGTTGCAGTAGTGGGATTATCCAATAAACTTGGAAGGCCGAGCCTCACAGTCGCCAGTTATTTAAAAGGACAGGGGTATAAGATAATCCCTGTAAATCCCACAATACAGGAAGTGGGGGGAGATAAGTGTTATCCCGACCTGGCTTCTGTTCCAGACCGGATTGATATTGTGGATGTATTCAGGAAATCCGATGAAGTCCTTCCGGTTGTTGATGCTGCAATAAAGATAGGGGCAAAGGCGATCTGGATGCAGGAAGGGATTGTTAATGAGGAGGCGGCTGATAAGGCGAGGGAGGCCGGCCTTATGGTTGTAATGGATAAATGTATGTTGAAGGAACATGCACGCCTTAAAAGAGAGGGGAAGATATAAGTAACCGCACGACCCATGCTTCGTATGGGTACGCCGTGCCTGCGTAAGAAGTCAGAAGTCAGGGGTAAAAGATGGATAAGGTTGAAGTAGCAAGAATCTTAGAGGAGATAGGCATTTTACTCGAACTTAAAGGGGAGAACCCTTTTAAGATAAAGGCGTACCATAATGCTGCTAGGGCTGTTGAGGCAATAGAGGAAGATTTAAAGGGTGCTATTGATGATGGTTCCCTCTTAAATCAGAAGGGTATTGGGAAGGCTATCTACGAAAAGATATTAGAACTGTTTAATACCGGACATCTTAAATATTATGAAGAACTTAAAATCGAGATACCTTACAGCTTATTAGAGTTGATAAAGATCCCTGGTGTCGGACCAAAGAAGATAAAGGCATTGTATGATGCCTTTGGTATAACTACTGTCGGAGAGCTTGAGTATGCATGTCTGGAGAACAGGCTTGTCGAGTTGCGTGGTTTTGGTAAGGCCACGCAGGAGAAGATACTGAAAGGGATAGAGTATTATAGAAAGGGGACGGGACTTCATCTGCTTAATATTGCGTCAGCAGAGGCAGAGAAACTTTATGACGCATTAAAAACAGATAAGGATATTATCAGGATTAGTATTGCGGGTAGTATCAGACGCAGGAAAGAGGTTGTAAAGGATATAGACCTGGTAGCAAGCGCCAGGCCAAAGGGTGAAAAGGGTGTAATGGATTTTTTTATTGGACTCCCTTCTGTTCAATCAATTACAGCAAAGGGCGATACCAAAGCGAGTGTGGTATTGAGCTCCGGAATTAATGCTGATCTCCGTATTGTATCTGATAAAGAGTTTCCCTTTGCACTCCACCACTTTACAGGGAGTAAGGAGCATAATGAGGCATTGAGGGGCCGTGCAAAGAAGATGGGCCTCAAGATGAATGAATATGGTCTCTTCAAAGGAGAGAGATTGATAACATGTAAGGATGAGACTGAGATATTCAAGGCACTGGGGCTTTCATACATACCACCTGAAATGAGGGAGAATGATGGAGAGATAGAATGTGCTGAGCGTGGCGATATCCCGGAACTTATTGAACTTTCTGATATAAAGGGAATATTTCATGTTCATACAACTTTAAGTGATGCGAGTATGACACTCAGGGAGGTGGTAAAGATTGTAAGGAAGTTGGGTTATCAGTATATAGGGATATCAGACCACAGCAAGTCTGCCTATTATGCCGGCGGACTTACAGAGGATAAGATAAAAGAACAGCATGAGGAGATAGACGGATTGAACGAAGAGATGACAGACTTCCATATTTTAAAAGGTATTGAGTCTGATATATTGGCTGATGGGTCTCTTGATTATGATGAGAAGATACTTTCAACATTTGATTTTGTAATTGCCTCTGTGCATAGCAGATTCAATATGTCCGAGGAGGAGATGACAAATAGGATTATAAAGGTTATGTCAAACCCTTATACTACAATACTCGGTCATCCGACAGGCCGTCTCCTCTTATCGAGAGAGGGTTATAAGGTGGACATACACAAGGTTATAGATGAAGCGGCAAGACATAATGTGGTTATTGAATTAAATTCCCACCCCTACAGACTTGATTTAGACTGGAGGTTCTGCAGGTATGCTAAAGACCGGGGTGTAAAAGTCAGCATCAATCCTGACGCCCATCATATTGACGACTTATCTAATGTGTCTTATGGAGTTGGTATCGCAAGAAAGGGATGGCTTACAGCAGGAGATGTGATAAATACCTTGCCCCTTGAATCCATAAAGACCTTGCTAAGAAAAAAGAAGGAACATACTTTCTAATACGACCATAAGTTAAACGACATCTTGCCTGAAGGTAATTTGTCCATTATTTATACCGTATTTTAAACATCAGGATTATAAGGGAAAGTATAAATGTTATGGTGTTTGTCAGGATCAGAGGAAAGGAGCCGATCAAAAGACCGTAGATTCCCCATATTAAGACGCCGATTGTAAGAAGGATAAGCATCCACAGAGAGAAATCTCTTGCAGACCGTGTCTTCCATGTTTTAATGAGTTGGGGAAAGAAGGCGATGGTTGTCAATGTGCCACCGAAGAGACCGATGAGGGTTGTTGAATCAATTTCAGAAAAATATCTTAATAAAGCCCCCATATATTAATTATCTGCTTTCATCATTTATAAGAACCAATGAAAGAATAAATAGAAAGCCCGAGGACTATTAGCCCAAAGAAGATATTAAGTATCTTAGTCTGGGGGGTTGGTTTAGTTGTAAAAAATGTATCCAACCTGAAATTCTCTACAAGCCTGTTATTTATAAACCCGGAGAGCATCAGTACGGTTCCATAAAAAACACCAAGA
>MHER01000185.1:0-263 GCA_001805205.1 Nitrospirae bacterium RIFCSPLOW2_12_42_9
TGGAACCTCTATAACGGATGACCCCATCACCATCAACTATAATTACTGTTGGCATGAATCGCTGGATATACATCTTATTTACCGTCTTTGCAGGGTCTACCATATATTGAAAGGTTATCTTAGTTTGGAATTGTCCAAGATAATCAACAATCTCATCCTTAGTATTCCCATCAGTATTTACACCTACAAATACAGCCTTTGTTGATCCCTCATTCAAGAGCTTCTGCATCTCTGTTGCCTGATTCATACACGGCTCGCAGATA
>MHER01000185.1:316-4744 GCA_001805205.1 Nitrospirae bacterium RIFCSPLOW2_12_42_9
CTCACCCTTCACTGAGGTAAGGGTAAAATCTGGTGCCTTGTCACCAACCATTGGCACGACCGCATGGGATATCCCTGGTATCAGTATAGAACCTAATAGTAAGCTTATTGTAACCCACTTCTTAAACATTTCGCTCTCCTTGCATAACTTTTATTATATCTGCATTATTGATGAAAATGGAAAAAAAGTAAAGGAGGAGCATTCTTCGATCTCTGGCGAGCATAGCCTAAGTCCCTGGCTTTATCTTTTAGATTTGCTGCGAATACTCGCCCTTACCAACCTTATTTCCTCATATGAGAAGCTATCCCCAAGGATTTCCTTCACAGGTCTTAGTGCCTCAGACTTCAGGTCGTCGATTGTCTTTATGATTATCTCCTGTCTTTCAACAGAGACAAGGCTGTCGATGGATATATTTTCTCCGGACAATATCAACTTTTCAATGTGAGACGTAATGGTGGAAACAGCCAGGCCCCTCTTCTCTGCCATTTCCTCAAGGGTCATACCTTTATTGAAAAATTCCAGGGTCATCCGGAGGGTGGAAGGTTTCAGCTCTTTCGATAGCGATTTAAGTATAGGTGTCGGCCATTCCGGAATTATCTGTTTAGGCTTAATCCCCTTAGCCCTGCAATATTCAGTAATGCTATTCAGGAATATATTCCCATACCTTTGCAGCTTCTTTTCACCTATACCGCTAATATTTGAAAGAGACGGGAAGTCGTTTGGATAATAAGTGGCCATTTCCTTCAGGGTTGTATCAGGAAAGATGATATACAGTGGAACCCCTTCCTCGTCCGCCAGTTTTTTTCTGAGAGTTCTCAGGATTTCAAACATATCTCGATCAAAGGCATCCATCACATCTGCATGGAGTTTGTGCGGTTCCATGACAGGCTTTGTAAGAGAAACCTTCTCTCCTTTAAACAGGACCTTCCTGCTCTTATCGTTGAGCTTGAGGACAGGCCTCGGCTCCAGACAGATATCGCATCCCCCACAGTTTGAATCATCGAAATCCTCTCCAAAGTATTCCAACAGCACTTTACGCCGGCAGATGTTTCCCGAGCAGTAATCGGTCATCTTTTTAAGTTTCTGATAGGAGATATCCCTTACCCTCTGATCCTCCTTCTGACTGATGAAATACTCTATCTTGACCTTATCCCCATAACTGAAAAAGAGGATACAGTCGCTAGGAAGTCCATCCCTTCCCGCCCTCCCGGTTTCCTGGTAGTAACCTTCAAGGTTCTTTGGCAGGTCGTAATGGATTACATAGCGCACATTTGGTTTATCTATCCCCATCCCAAAGGCAATGGTGGCAACAATAATTTCAGCATCGTCCATTATAAACCTCTCCTGGTTCTCACCCCTTTGCTCTGCTGTCAGTCCAGCATGGTAGGGCATAGCACGGTATCCAGCCTCTTGCAGGCTGGCCGAAAGACTGTCCACCATCTTCCTGCTTTGACAGTAGATAATCCCTGACTCTTTTTTGTGGCCCTCTAAATGTTTTAACAACTGCTGGTATGGAGCAACCTTTGGTTCAACCCTGTAATAGAGGTTCTTCCTGTTGAAACCCGCCTGGTATCTCCTGCACCCGGGAATGTTTAGTTGCCTTGCGATATCGTCCTGCACATTCCCCGTGGCAGTGGCGGTTAGGGCAATCAGCGGCGTACCAGGAAAGTTCTCCCTAAGGGTCTTAAGCTGTCTGTATTCTGGCCTGAAGTCATGCCCCCATTCAGAGATGCAATGGGCCTCATCAACAGCAAAGAGGCTTATGGCGAGCCTCTTTAAAAAGTCAAGAAACCCCGATACCATCAACCTCTCCGGAGCAAGGTAGAGGATTTTGACCTCACCATTTTCTACCATCCACCTTATATTGCTTACCTCCGAATAGCTGAGCGAACTATTGATGTATGCTGCTGAGATCCCGTTGGATATAAGCCCATCCACCTGGTCTTTCATGAGGGCGATCAGAGGTGAGATCACGACTGTCAGGCCATCAAAGAGCAGGGCAGGCAGTTGATAGCACAGAGACTTACCCCCTCCGGTTGGCATCAGGACAAGCACATCCTTCCTATCCATGACATCCCTGATGATATCCTCCTGCAAGGGGAGAAAGGTCGTGTAACCGAAATATTTATGAAGGGTTTTAAGCACACATCCTCCTGCCAATCTATCGATTTATTTTTATAAATTATGCGTTACGATTTCTTTCTGATATCTTGAGGGCCTCTCTGTAGACCTTATTTCTAGGGATATTAAGGTCTCTTGATGCACTGCTGACTGCATCTTTAAGGCTTAGCCCCTTTTCTTTGATCAGAAGTTCGAGATATTCGTCAAGATTTACCTCCTCTCCCTTCCCCTCATCGCATGCACCTTCAATGATTATTGTAATCTCCCCTTTAATCTTTTTTGCCGCAATCTTATTTATAATCTCAGAGACGGTCCCGCGTATGATCTCTTCAAAGACCTTGGTCAGCTCCCTTGTAATGACAATCTTTCTGTCACCAAATATCCCGAGTATATCATTCAATGTTGAAAGCAGCCTGTGAGGGGCTTCAAAGAGGATAATGGTTCTACGCTCTGCTGAAAGCTCCCTGAGTCTTTTTTGCCGTGCAGTCCTTTTTGCAGTTAAAAAGCCTTCAAAGACAAAGGAATCAGTAGGAAGACCTGCTATTGATAAGGCTGCTATAGATGCTGTAGGACCTGGAATAGGTGAAACCCTGATGCCATCTTCTATTGCCCTGTTTATTAGATAGTATCCAGGATCTGATATACCAGGTGTACCTGCATCTGATACTAATGCCACATCATCCCCCTCTTTTAATTTATTTATCAGTATCTCTGCCTTTTCTTCCTTGTTGTGGTCATGGTAACTTGTCTGATAGGTATGAATATCATAGTGATGGAGGAGTTTTTGTGTATGGCGGGTATCTTCTGATGCGATTATCCGGACAACCTTCAGGATATTAATGGCACGGATAGTAATATCCTCAAGATTGCCTATCGGTGTGCTGACTATATACAGGGTGCCTGATTTTTTATCATTCACACGGTTCGTTATTTTATATGTCACTTACATCCAGTACAGCGATGTAAGGAAGGTTTCTGTAGTTATCCTGATAATCAAGTCCATAGCCTATAACAAATTTATTGGGTACTGTAAACCCGACATAATCAAGTGGTACATCATACTTCCTTCTTTCAGCCTTGTTGAGGAGGGCGCATATCTTCAGGGAGTCCGGTTTTCGCGCGTTTAGATTTTTATAGAGATAATCCAGGGTCAATCCGGAGTCCACGATATCTTCTACAATAAGGACATCCTTCCCTTTAATATCAGATGAAATGTCAGAGATTATCTTTACGACACCGCTCGAGCTTGTCCTGTCCCCATAACTTGAGACCATCATGAAGTCTACACTTACCGGGATGTGGATTGTTCTTACAAGATCAGCAAAGAATACATATGCCCCTTTAAGTAAGCAGACCATGAGGAGTTCCTTGCCTTCGTAATCAGCCGTAATCTTTGTCCCAATTTCCTTTATCCTCTTTTCTATCTCACGCTGGGTAACGAGGGGTTTTCCAAATATCCGCTCCATATGTCTCCTTTCTAACCCCCAGTCGATCCGGGGGGATTTTCATGCTGCCTTCTTAAAAACAGTTATCTGCAATATCCTCTCCGACGTATCGGTTACAACAAATCGCTCATCAGTCCTGTATCCAATTATCCACAGGATTCCTTCCGGAGCTACAAGAACAGGAATCATGCTTCTTTCACTTCTTGGTATTTTTAAGTCTATAAAATATTTCTTTACCTTCTTTTTATTCCCCATCATACCCTTTGGATAAAAAAGGTCTCCTGACCTTCGGTCCCGGACGATCAGCGGGAGTGAAAATTTCCCCATATCAAAAATTGCTTTATTATTGTCATGCGCTTTCTCACCTTTTTTATAAGATGCAGCATCAAGTATTGTTGAGCTGATCGTTATACCTGTCTCAGGAATTACAGTTTCCCCTGGTATATTAATATTGTAAGTATATTGTGGTATCGCTTCTTCTTCCAGCCTTGAGTATATCCCAAAGGTCTTTCTCTCTTTTCTTACCACAATCCCGCATGGCAGATGTATCTCTCCCCTGTCATTATCAAGAAGTGCGAGTGAATCCTCTACATGCTTATAGGATAAAGTAATTGCCATTTCTCCTGATACAGAGTATATAGCACGTCTTATGACCCTTCTTCTTACCGGCAAGGTAATAGAAGTCAATTTTGATGAATCTAAAATAACAGAATCTTCTGACGTACTAACCAATACCTGAGAATATGTCCTGTCAACAAATCCATTAAGAAAGATATCCTCTTCCCTTAATATTTTCAGGTTGCGGATCAATGTGTCCATTATATTCGGATTATATTCTTTTGCAAGATATGGGATAAGCTCA
>MHER01000185.1:4768-9016 GCA_001805205.1 Nitrospirae bacterium RIFCSPLOW2_12_42_9
ACAGGGCTGAGGTTTGAAGAGTCTATCCTGTATCTGATATCCCGTTCTGATAAGTATCCTTTTATTTCATCACTGGATATATCTATAAGTGGTCTTATAATCCTGTCACGCACAGGTGATATCCCTGTTAATCCATGCAGTCCCGAACCTTTAAGGAGTCTCATGAGGAATGTCTCTGCCTGATCATCAGCAGTATGTCCGAGGGCAATTTTATCTGCTCCAATATCATCAGCAAGCCGGTTAAAGAACCTGTAACGTACCTCCCGTGCACCTGCCTGTTTTGATAATTTTGTCTTTTTTATGTAGGAAGGTACATCTATATGATCAATATGCGCAGGGATCCCGAGGGATTTACTCAGGGACTGGACAAAACGCACATCCTCATCCGCCTCACTCCCGCGAAATCCATGATGGAGATGGGCAATATGGAGAGAGAGATTATAATCCTCCTTTAATTCATTCAGGATATAAAGGAGGCATACAGAATCAGGGCCTGCTGATACACCAACCACCACCCTGTCGCCATATCTAAACATATTATGGCTGGTAATTGTATCCCGTACCTTTTTTAGCAAGTTATCAGTCATTGAAAATGCATAGCTAGCGCATTCCCCGTAGCTTGCTATGGGGTTAGCGAGCGAATATAAAGTTTTCCTTACATTTAAACCATATGCGGATTCTCAGCTTAATATCTCCTTTGCCTTCCCTACATCGTTCCTTATCTGCACGATGAGCGCCTCACGATCATCAAATTTCATCTCCTCCCTTATCATCTTTACAAATAGAATCTTTAAATGCTCATGATAAAGTGTACCATTGAAATTGAAAAGGTGCACCTCAACACAAACCTTATCACCTGCAAATGTAGGCTGCGTTCCTATATAACAAACACCATCTATTGTCTCATTACCATGTTCTACTTTTACTGCATATATACCTTCCTTAGGTATAGCCTCATCGATAGTGTATATATTTGCAGTTGGATAACCGAGTCCCATGCCGCGGTGATGACCAGGTGTTACTATCCCTTCTATGGAATAATATCTCCCTAAAATCTCCTTTGCCTTATCAACTGCGCCCTTTGACAGATGCTCACGAATCCCGGAGCTGCTGATCTTCTGATTATTAGTCTCAACCGGTTCTAACACCTCTACATCATAACCAAATTCCTTTCCCTTCTCTTTTAATAATTCAATATTTCCCTTCTTATCCTTACCAAAGGTATAGTTATATCCAATAACAATGCCCTTTGTACTTAGTTTTTCTACAAGGATTTCTTTAATAAATTCCTCTGGTGTCTGTTCAGCAAACTTTTTTGTAAAATCTATGCAAATTACCACTTTTATACCAAAAGATTGAAAGATGGTCAGCCTTTCCTGGAGAGAGGTAAGGAGCCTTGGGGCCTTTTCAGGTCTCAATACCTTTAGCGGGTGCGGGTCAAAAGTGATGACCACACTTGTACCGTTGATCTCATTGCTTCTTTTGATCACCCTGTTGAGGAGTTCCTGGTGACCAATGTGAACACCATCAAAATTTCCTATTGTAACAACAGGCCTGATAATATCCTGTGGGATAGCTGAAACGCCTCTGATGATCTTCAATTATCTTTTTTCCTTACCTCTTAGCAATATAGCAGCCTCTTTTGCAAAATACGTGAGTATTAAATCAGCCCCTGCCCTTTTTATTGAGGTGAGAAGCTCCATCATTACACGTGATTCATCTATCCACCCCAATCTGCCTGCGGCCTTGACCATTGCATACTCCCCGCTGACACTATACGCAGCCACAGGGATGTCCCATCTCTCTTTTATTTTACAAATAATATCAAGATAAGAGATGGCCGGTTTTACCATTACCATGTCTGCCCCCTCTTCAATATCGAGGGAGACCTCTCGCAATGCCTCTCTCGCATTTGCAGGATCCATCTGATATGACCTTCGGTCCCCGGACTGTGGTGTTGACTCTGCTGCATCCCTGAAAGGACCGTACAGTCCTGAGGCGTATTTTGCTGCATAGGATAATATTGGTATATGCTCAAAACCCTCTTTATCAAGGCCTCCCCTGATAGCAGTAACCCTGCCGTCCATCATATCAGAAGGTGCAATAATATCCGCACCTGCCTTTGCATGGGAGACCGCCTCCCTTGCCAGCAACTCAATGGTTGGATCATTAAGAATACGGCCTTCCCTGACAACACCACAATGACCGTGACTCATATATTCACAGAGACAGACATCAGTTATTACAAGAAGTTCCGGCACGCTGTCTTTTATCGCCTTTATGGCCTGCTGGACTACTCCATTCGCTGAATATGCCTCTGTCCCGGTCTCATCCTTATGCGCTGGTATACCAAACAGGATGACCGCGGGTATCCCCAGGACACTTATTTCCTTTGCCTCAGCAGTTACAAGATCAACAGAGAGCTGAAAACACCCTGGCATTGAATTTATTTCACGCCTTATATTCCGGCCATGTGTCACAAAGAGTGGATATATAAGGTCATCTATGGCTACGGTAGTCTCCCTTACCATCCTCCTGTGAGTCTCAGTAGCCCTCATCCTTCGTAACCTGGTCTTTGGAAATGCCATGTATCTCCCCCCAGAATTAATCTCCACTCACCCCCTAGTAAAGAGGCGTGAAGAGATTGGTGCTACATATAATACCTTGCAATTGCATCAGTTAAGTCTTCTATAGTATAACGCTCAGGTATAACATCTGTTTCAATGCCGTATTTCCTCATAGATTCCGCTGTTACAGGGCTTATACACGCAATTTTAACACCTGTAAGGAGTAATTTATACTCTTCCATGCCAAGTAATTCAATAAAATTTCTTACACAGGACCCGCTTGTAAAGGTAATCATGTCTATCTTCCTGCTGCTTAACATCTTCTTTAGCCATGACACATCAATATCAGGACGTACAACTTTATATACAGGCACAACATCAACCCTATAACCCATCTTCGAAAGCTCTTCAGGTAATACCTCACGGCCTGCCTGAGCCCTTGGTATAAGGACCTTTTCATTTAAGGCACCCATAGTTTCAAAACCTTCAGCAATGGCCTCTGCCCTGAATTCTTCCGGTACAAAATCTACTCTGAGACCATATTGTTCAACTGCATCAGCAGTCTTTAAACCCACAGAACATATCCTGACTCCAAACATTGCCCCTTTAATATCCTTTCCTCTTTCTATTAATCTGCCAATAAATGATTTTACACCATTAACACTCGTAAATATGACCCAGCCATAATCATCAAGTTTATCAATGGCCAGGTCCAGCGCATTCCAGTTGTCCGGAGGCGCTATGTCTATTACAGGAAATTTTATTACTTCGGCACCGAGTTTAATGAGATAGTCTGTAAACTCATCTGCCTGATCAGGAGGCCTTGTTATTACAACCTTTTTCCCTGACAGCGGTTTATTTTCCTTTTCCGTGTCCATATATCTCCTCCAGAATCTCTCCTCCCCCCTGAGATAGAAGGCTTTCTGCAAGCCTGATCCCGATATCTTCCGGATTATCCGATGTCCCTGTCCTCTTTTCCCTTACCATACGTTTTCCATCGACAGAGGCCACAAACCCCTCCATCTCTATTATCAACTTAGTTATCGTTGCATATGCACCTATGGGAACCTGGCACCCGCCTTCAAGCCTTTTTAAAAAGGCCCTCTCTGCCCTGATACACAAACTGTCTTCATTATGATTAAGCCATTTGATCTTTTCAAGGATGGTATTATCATTCTCCCTGCACTCTATACATAATGCCCCCTGACCGATAGCAGGAAGGCTTATATTTACAGGGAGATACTCTGTGATCCGTTCTCCCCAACCCATGCGGATAATACCTGCTGCGGCAAGTATTATTGCATCATAAGCGCCTGAGTCCAGTTTTTTTATCCTCGTATCAAGATTCCCGCGGAGCGATGAGATATTAAGATCAGGCCTGTGACTGAGTAACTGGGATATCCTCCTTAGACTGCTTGTCCCTATATGTGCTCCGTGAGGAAGATGTAAAAACTCTTTTCCCTCCCTTGAAATAATAACATCCCGCGGGTCTTCCCTTTTCGTTACTGCTGCAATACAGAGCCTTTCAGGTATAATAACAGGCACATCTTTCATACTGTGGACTGCAAGATCTATCTCATTATTAAGAAGTGCATCTTCAATCTCTTTAACAAAAAGCCCCTTTCCACCTACTTTTGCAAGCGGAGTATCAAGTATCTTATCCCCTGTTGTCTTTATTGTT
>MHER01000186.1:0-8150 GCA_001805205.1 Nitrospirae bacterium RIFCSPLOW2_12_42_9
TGCAATAAAATAAGGCCGTTCAGGACTGCCTTCTGATACCTGATTATTACTGCTGTCTTCTGCTATGATGTAATATTCAATCCCTTCACCGTCAGCGGCAGATTGCGGGATGACTGCGGTGAATCTATCCTTGTCCCTCTCCATCCTTATCTTGTTGTATCTTGTCTCACCTTGCTTCCGGTAATAAAGTTCAGGGGTCATAACTACATTTCCCGATTCTATCTCTGCAACTATCTCTATTGCCTTTCCTCTCTCTGCCCTGGTTATAGGTTTAAAATTTATTATAAGGGGACCAGGTTCTTCTGCCCATGCTTTGACAACCATACTGTTGAATATATGGAAAGGAAAGATTAAAAAGGTTGATATTGTAAAGATCAGTGTAATTTTTAAAAAGCTGCTCATATTAATTGTCCCCCCGATTTCATTTAATCCGCATTCCGGCACGTGTAAAGATAAAGTCGCCGTTATCATGTCCGGAGTTCTGGATAAAGTTGTATTCCGGCATCTGGCTTGATCTCCCCCCTACGCTCTCCTTGATCTTCTTAATGAAGAGTTCGTCTGCTGTAAATACCTGATCCTCTATATCCCTGAGCGCCCTTATAAACACATTGGCAAATACTGAATGACCATTTCCTTCATTATCTGCTACAGGTTCATTTCCACCGCTTGCTATAAGGGTTCTGGATTTCCTATCAAATAAACGATTTAAGTATCGTTCTCTTGACTCATTTGACCTCAGATTAACATCAACACTCCTTGTCATCTGACCAGAATAGCAGCTATCAGCCACTATCAGTATGTGCTTTGATGATATCTTCATAATGTTGTTTGTGATGTCATTTACCTTAATCCAGTCTGTGTCATTCTCCTGTTCCGCATCAACCGGAAGCCAGTATGCCATCTTTGTTTCCTCATCAAAATGTCCGTGTCCGGCATAATAGATCAGAAGGTTATCATTTTCAGTCAGCCTTTTTCTGAACTCATTTAATGATCCCAAGATATCCTTCCTTGTGGCATTTGCTAAGATCTTTGTCTCAAAACCGTATTCCTCTCTTAATACCTTTTCCACCTCCCTGGAATCATTCAACGGTGTCTCCAGGTCTGAGAGGTGTTTATAATCATTATTCCCTATAACAACGGCATAGTTTCTGCCAAAACCGGGAATATCGTGCGAAGGTTTTGTCTTTGTCTCATAATCAGTCCTGCCTGTTTCTATACTGATAAATTCAACTGTCTTATTGTTATAATTGTCATAGGCAGCTACCTCAATCATATTCTCATTAATCTGCATTTCAGGACTGCCTGAGAAAAATGACCATTTACCACCGATCCGTCTTGCTGAGATATCTTCCTGTGAGGGGGGTATTATCTGTGCCTCTATGCCATTGATCAGCACCTGTTTGATTCCGCTCTCATCATTAACTATCCCCTTTATCACACCTCCTGCGGAAACTGCCGAGATATTCAAATCTCTTGTCTTATCTCTTGTCTTATCAATACTGATTTGAGGCCCGGAATAATCCGGGAGTGAATACAGGGTTGCGTCTTTTCTGCCAATTTGGGCCAGACGGCCTACATCTGTTGATAAGATCAATGGGTTGCCGGCATCCGGGAGTTTTAATATCTTTGTGCTTTTCCAGTTGCTTGTATCCCAGTAGATTACATTGCCATCCAGACCACCAGAGATAAAATAATTACCGTTTAATGTAAACCCTATCCCAGTGATCGCATCTGTATGTCCTTTTAATATAGAGAACCTTCCTGAATCTGAACGGAGGTAAGCGATTTTCATAACAACGCCATTATCAAGCCCTGCCATAAGAAACTCACCATCAGGGCTAAAGGCCATATCTCTTACAGCCCCATTTTGAAAACTGACAGGAATAGCATTAAGTGTCTTTGTATTCCATATCCTGACAGGTGTTTTCTGATCAAGACTTGCTGAAGCCAACAGGGTTCCGTCCGGGCTGTAGACAAGTGATAACACCTGTTCAGAGTACGGATAATCCCACCTTAATATTCTTGGAGATTTCTGGCTCTCTATGTCCCAGATTTTCACAACCGGATCGCCTCCTTTTGACCCTGATGCAAGGGTATGGCCGTCAGGGCTGAAGGCAAGCGCTGTTACAATATTCTCATGGGCTTTAAAAGACCTTATCTCTTTACCTTTTGACACATCCCACAGATATATATACCTGTATCCCCCACCAGCCAGGGTCTTGCCGTCATTGCTGAAGAGCAGAGTATTTACCTGATTTGCCTCGAATATAGCAATAAAGTTCTTGCCATCCCATATACTGACCTGACTTGAGGTTGAGAACGCTGTATATCTTCCATCATGGCTTGTGGCAATGGCCTTGATCTTCCCTTTGTCAGCATTAAATCTCTTTATTTCTAAAAGATTCTGGCTGACCGTATAATTCTCAGCCTTGCCTTCAGGAGACAAAACAATTTGTATAATGCAATTAATAAGAATGGTTATTATGATAAGGTCCATAATGGAATATATCTTTCTCATATTTGCTCCTTTTCTCTGAAAATACACTTCACATCTCCCGCGAACATGCGTTTAGTATAATCATGTCAAGAAAAATCTACAACAAAATAGTTATTCTGAATATCACCTTCATTTGTACCCAAGTAGTTACATACCTTTTATTATAGCGAGTTTCATGCCAGATTTTAAAAGGGAGGTTATGAAAGAAAATTTTTCTGGTCTATCTATTTGTTATTATTTATGAATATTATTTTATTAAAGGGGTTAGCATCTAAATGGAGGCATAAATAGGTTTGTTTTTCCGTGCATCTTTTGCATGGATTCCGTGCAAAGAGTAAATGGAATCCACAGTAAAATAATGATTGACATGAGAAATATACAGTGATATAAAGAATTATACTATAACCGGGTAAAGTATATAACCAATCGTGTTATTAATTTTCAAACCTTTTCACATCTGAAAACTTATGGGTACAAAACAGCCGCACGTTTTAATTATCGATGACGATAAAGGTATAAACAGGGTTCTATCCCAGATCTTAAGTGATGACTTTTCTGTAATCGCAACCACTTCAGGAAAAGATGGCATTGAAATGGCAATGGAGCTATCTCCCTTTCTTGCCATGGTTGATCTCCGGATGCCGGAGACAGATGGCCTGCATGTCTTAAGGGAGATAAAAAAATCTAAACCCGAGATTTCAGTTATAATGATGAGTGCATATGGTGAAGTGGCCTCAGTTGTTGAGGCATTCAGGGAGGGGGCTGCTGATTTCCTTACAAAACCATTTGACTTCAGGTGTCTTCTTGAGAATGTACGCAAACTGGCCACCCAGTCCAATATTGAAGAAGATGAATCGCAACACCAGCATGCAAAAGACATTATAGGTAATAGCCGTATAATGAAGCATGTGTGGAACCTCATAAAACGGTTTTCCCCAACTGATATACCAATACTTCTTCAGGGAGAGACAGGTACCGGTAAGGAGCTTTTTGCCAAGGTAATCCATAGCCTGAGTGTTCGAAGCAACGGGCCTTTTGTACCTGTAGATTGTTCTGCTATTCCTGAATCTCTGATAGAGAGCGAGTTATTCGGGTATGAGAAGGGGGCATTTACAGGAGCCTCAACAAGAAAAGAAGGATTATTTGAGTCTGCCAATATGGGTACTCTCTTCCTTGATGAGATTGGGAACTTGCCTCTCTCTATCCAGGCAAAACTCCTCAGGGTAGTCCAGGATCACAGGATCATGAGACTTGGTGCAAAGGGATATGAGCCTATCCCGCTTAATTTACGGGTCGTAGCCGCGACTAATATTGATCTTAAGGAGGCGTCTGATAAAGGCTCTTTCCGTCTTGATCTCTTCTACCGCATAAGCGTGGCTGCCATTACATTACCTCCTCTTAGAGAGAGACATGGAGATATCCCGGTATTAGCCAAACACTTTCTTGAAAAATGTAACATAGAGTTCCACAGAGATATAAGGATCACTGATGAGGCCATGAATATCCTTGGCAGATATCAGTGGCCCGGGAATATACGTGAACTCGAAAACGTTATCAAAAGCGCATTCCTTATAACTAATGATTTTATCCGTCCGAATCATCTTAATAAGATTATTGCAGAAGATGAGAACCCCTCAACTGATGTTAATGATATTATCAGTTATGATGACCTGACAGATATAAAGAATCTGAAAAATCATGCTGTCCATGAGGCTGAACGTGAGGCAATCCTCAGGATAATGAAAGAGCACCCCTTTATTAACAAACTACAGCTCGCAAAACTTCTTAAGGTCGATCCCAAGACCCTCCGTTCCAAATTAAAGAAATACGGGTTTGATAATCCGAATTAAATTCCTTACATAAAGGGATTCTTCTCCCGAAAATCGGGAATTACCTCCCTGATAATCTTCTATATTTTCTGATAAGAAGTACACCACTATAACTACAAAATAATTTATAACCTCTTGAAATAGATAAAGAATATTAAAAGGTCCTTAACAGGAACCAACAATGGCATCTCTTTTGCTTTTAATTACGGATTGTCTGATAAAAAACTTCTTTGTTTAAAGAGGGAGGGAACATATGTTTTCTATGCCGGAAGAATTTTCAATTACTAATGGGATGGGTGAAATGACAAATTTCTCTGCACCTTTTAAATTATTGAGTATGGCTAACGAGTTCGAGAGGGCAGGGGTTATCCTTTATGCAGTAGAACTTTATACAAAGATACTTGATAACTACCCGGATACATTTGAGGCTGTGGCATCCAGGTTAGCGCTCTTCCTGATTGCAAGCAGATATGAAAACGACGGGAAAAAAGAATCTGCAATCGCAATCATAAGGAGGATAAGTACAATCAAATGAAAATATATACTTACGGGATTATTGATTCAAATATAAGTTTGGAAGAATCTCTTACAGGATTAAATGGCGCTCCTGTAAATAATATTCCATACAGAGATATCAGCATGGTTATCAGTACTATTGATGAAAATAATGTGGAGATGACAAATACCCATGCCATTGAACACCGTAAAGTAATTGAGATACTTATGAAGAGGTTTACACTGCTTCCTGTGAAATTCCGCTCCATATATAACAGGGATCAGGCTATCTCCATAATGGAGAATTTTTATAGCGATATCCGGGATAACATAGACAGGCTCCGCAATAAGGAAGAGTTTGGCATAAAGGTCATATGGTCCGGAGACAAGATAAAAGAGCAGATAATAAAGGATCAATGCAGGAATAATCCTGTATTACTTGAAGAGTCTGAATCACAGGGCAGACGGTTTATAGAAGAGGTCTTTAAGGATTATGTTATAGATAAAGAATTCCGTGAGAAGGCGGATATATGTGCTGCTATTGTAGATAACTTTTTAGGCAAACATGTAACAGAAAAGAGGCTTGAAAAGTTAAAGAATAATGATCTGCTTTTAAATGCATTCTATCTTGTTGAAAGGGGGAAAGAGAAAGGTTTCAAAGAGGCATTTGAGGTCTTAAAGCTTGCCCCTGGTAACTTCCGCTATATATGCAGCGGACCATATCCACCTTACAATTTCATCAAATGGTCAGATCCGGAAGCCTGTAAACAGAGCGGAGAAAAGGTTTTATAGGTATAGTAATGATAGGCCGGATTGGCAAAAAGATGCTTTTCTGGATAATTGTCCTGGTTGTTTTCCCTCTGTTAGCAACAAACCTCTTTATCTATAAGCAACAAAAAAGGGTCCTGAAAGAACATATATATCACTCCCTTATCCATTTTACCCATACAGTTGAATCGCAGATACTTTCTACCCTTTACCTGAAAAAAGAAAGGGTAAAGGACTTCAGCACTGATGGCTTTATCAGGCTAAATCTTGAAGCGATAAATTCTCAGCCAGGCAATATAGGCCACCGGGAAAGACTTAACAACCACCTTACAAAAAACAAGCTGCAACTGGATAATGATATTGCTGATATATCAGTCTACAATAAGAAAGGAGAACTTATTGCATCCACTAATGACGGGCGACTCAGGAAAAGTCTCAGTAATCCGGAATATTACTACCATCAGGCAAGAGGTGTCGATGTTAGGATAGAAGAAGGTATCAACCATCAAAGAAAGATTATCATATCTGCGCCTGTTTCTGATAACAGAGGCTATGACATAAACGGATTGATTGTTATCAGATTCAAGGCTGATTTGCTTAAGAATATCCTTCATCATAGTTTGGAACTGATCCATGACCCCCAGGTAGATCAGGGTAATTTTATTTATGAGGAACAAATCTATATTGTGGATACTGATAAGACCATTATTGTATCCAACAGACCTGAACTGATCGGAAAGTATATGGACAAGGAGATAGTCAGTGATGGTTTTTCTGCTGATAAAAAGATCATTGGAGAATTTACAGACATATTTGACAGTAAGAGGATAGGTGCTGCCCTGCACATACATACTCCTGAATTACTGCTAATTACATCATTCTCAAAATCTGAGGTATTTGCACCATTATACAGGATGATACTCTGGATAACCTTATTTACCCTTACAGGAATAATATTAGTTATAATACTCGCTATTTTGCTAACGAGGAAGATAACAAGACCTATAATGAATATTGCAAGGATTACTGAACAGATTTCAAAGGGTGATTTAGATCAGCGTATTTCGATTGATAATGAAGACGATGAAATCTCCCAACTTGGAAACGCATTCAATAATATGGCAATAAGATTACAAAAGACCTTCCGGGATATGGAAAATAAGGAGAAGGGATTGGAATTTCTGCAATCCATAATAAAGGAGATCAGTGAGGCACCGGATATGGACTCAGCCTTTAAGATAATGCTCAGCAGGATATGTAATACAATAGGGTGGGTCTGCGGAGAGGTATGGGTTCCGGATTCTGACGGCATATCCCTTGTATGTGCGAGGTTATGGGTGAACAGTGATATCGGTGAAGATTTTACTGTATTCCGCAGGCGGTGCACCCTGCACCCTGGCCAGGGACTGCCAGGCCGGTCATGGTTATTTAAAAGAGCTGAATGGATCAGGGGTGTTGTTTTGAGCAAAGAAATATGTATACGCAACAAAGGCGGTGTGGAAATTGAACTTAGGGTTGGTATGGCAATTCCTATCATCAATGATAATAATGTAATGGGTGTGATGGTCTTTTACAAATCTGAAGAAGGAAAGGATGATAAGGAACAGTGTAATATAATATCAGCAATTGCGACACAGATTGGATCTATCATTATGCGTAAGAAGGCAGAGAATGCTGTAAGGGATAGTGAACACAAGTACAGGATACTCCTTGAGAACCTGCCGCAGAAGATATACCTGAAAGATGCAACATCAACCTACATATTCTGCAATCAGAACTATGCAAAGGATTTGAAGATTAATGCAGACGATATCAAAGGTAAAACAGATTATGACTTTTTTCCGAAAGAACTTGCTGAAAAATACAGTGCAGATGATAAAAGGATTATGGAGACAGGAAAGGTTGAGGAATTAGAAGAGACATATTTATCAAATGGAGAGGAGACCTTAGTCAGGACAGTGAAGGTTCCGGTCAGAAATGGGAATGGAAATATCAGGGGAGTATTAGGAATATTCTGGGATATAACAAATTTAAAGCGCGCTGAAAATGAGAGGGCTGAGATGGAAACCCAGCTCAGACAGATGCAGAAGATGGAGGCAGTCAGCCAGCTTACAAGCGGGATTGCACATGATTTTAATAATATGCTTACTGCAATAATGGGCAATGTATATATACTCCAGACTAAGACTAGTAAAGAGTCATCATTAATGCCATATATAGAAGAGATTCATTCAACTTCTGAAAGGGCTGCCCTCCTTACTAAGAGATTGCTGACTTTCAGCAGGAAACAAATAGTAGATATAAGACACCTATCGCTTAATGAGGTTATACAGAATATAGAGAAACTCTTATTAAGGGTTATTGGAGAAGATATTAATCTCTCAGTCAATTTGTCTGATAAAGAGATTACAGTTATGGCAGACAGGGGTCAGATGGAGCAGATATTCCTGAACCTTGCTGCAAATGCCAGAGATGCAATGCCTGACGGAGGTATTATATCCATCTGTGCTGATACAACATACCTGGATGATAATTTTATTAAGGCACATTCCTATTGCATA
>MHER01000186.1:8236-9973 GCA_001805205.1 Nitrospirae bacterium RIFCSPLOW2_12_42_9
TACAACAAAGGAGGTTGGAAAGGGTACAGGGCTCGGGCTTTCCATTGTTTATGGGATTGTAAAACAGCATAACGGGTATATAAATGTATACAGTGAGCCTGGCGAAGGGACGACCTTTAAAATATATCTGCCAGTTCCAGAGTCTGTTGTTAAAGAAGATGGGCATTGGGAGATTATGGAACCTGTGGGTGGTAGTGAGACAATACTCCTGACTGAAGATGAGGCTGATGTGAGAGTACTAACTAAGGCCGTTCTGGAGGATTTTGGTTACAGGGTTATTGAGGCGGTTGATGGTGATGAGGCAATAGAGAAATTCTTAAAGAATAAAGACAAGATAGAACTTCTTATCCTTGATGTAATAATGCCAAAGAGGAATGGGAAAGAGACATATAATGAAGTAATGAAGTTTAAACCTGATATAAAGGCAATCTTTACCAGTGGATATAATGAAGATGTCATCCACAAAAAGGGTGTCCTTGAAAAAGGGATCAATTTCATCTCAAAACCTTTTGTCCCGACAGAACTTTTAAGGAAGATCAGAGAAGTCCTGGACAGGGAAGTAAATTAGAATATATCCCTGATATCTAAAGTATAATTTCGCAACAAATTTGTATTGACATACCTGCCTAAATTCACTAAAATCTTAATTCCCTACAAGTGCATTATGTTGTTTAGAGAGAAAGGAGAACAACATGGGAGCAAATCTTACCCAAAAGATCATAAAAGGGCATCTGGTTTCAGGTGCTATGGAGGCCGGGAAACCCATTGCTATTCGCATTGACCAGACACTCACCCAGGATGCAACCGGTACAATGGCATATCTTCAGTTTGAGGCGCTTGGTATACCAAAGGTAAAAACAGAGTTGTCAGTAAGCTATGTTGACCATAACATGCTGCAGACAGACTTTATGAATGCTGATGACCACAGGTTTCTTCAGACCCTTGCCTCAAAGTTCGGGATATATTTCTCAAGACCAGGAAACGGCATATGTCACCAGGTACACCTCGAAAGGTTTGGAGTAACTGGAAAGACCTTACTCGGTTCAGATAGCCATACACCAACCTGCGGTGGGCTTGCCATGATTGCAATAGGTGCAGGCGGGCTTGATGTGGCGCTTGCAATGGGAGGTGAACCCTTTAACCTTAATATGCCCATGGTAGTAAATGTTAAACTTACCGGTAAACTACAGCCATTTGTTTCTGCAAAGGACATTATCCTTGAGCTTTTAAGACGGCTCACAGTTAAGGGCGGAGTGGGAAAGGTATTTGAATATACAGGTGAAGGTATAAAGTCCCTCTCAGTACCAGAGCGTGCAACTATTACAAATATGGGTGCAGAACTTGGCGCAACCACCTCGATATTCCCGGGTGATGAAGTCACCATGGCTTATCTGAAAGCCCAGGGGAGGGAGAGCGCATGGAAGGAATTAGGTCCAGACCCTGATGCGCCATATGATGAGGTTGTTGAGGTCAATTTAAATGAACTTGAGCCGATGATAGCAAAGCCGCATATGCCTGACCAGGTGGTTAAGGTGAGAGAGGTCGCAGGTACGCCAGTTCAGCAGGTAGCAATTGGTTCATGCACAAACTCTTCATATAAAGACATAATGACAGTGGCTGCAATGTTAAAAGGTAAAACAGTTCACCCGGGTGTTAGTCTTGGTTTTTCACCTGGCTCAAGACAGGTACTTAATATGATAGCCCGGACAGGCGCGCTGACTGATCTGATCACTTCAG
>MHER01000186.1:9982-12603 GCA_001805205.1 Nitrospirae bacterium RIFCSPLOW2_12_42_9
TACTCGAGAGTGCATGCGGCCCCTGTATCGGGATGGGTTTTGCCCCGCCAACAGGTGCAGTCACTATCCGTACCTTCAACAGAAACTTTGAGGGAAGGAGCGGTACAAAGGATGCAAAGGCCTTTCTCTCAAGCCCTGAGGTGGCTGCTGCCTGTGCCATTAAAGGGGAGATTACAGATCCGAGAGACCTCGGTCTAAAGCCAATTTCTATTGCAATGCCGGAGAAATTTCTCATTGATGATTCCATGATAATAGCCCCGGCTAAGGAACCGGAAAAGGTAGAGATACTCAGAGGACCCAACATTAAGCCTTTGCCGACAAAAGAGGCAATGCCGAATGTACTTAACGGAAAAGTGCTTATTAAGGTTGGTGATAACATCACAACTGACCATATTATGCCGGCAGGAGCAAAGGTCCTTCCTCTCAGATCCAATGTCCCTGCTATATCAGAATATGTTTTTGAACGTGTTGACAACACCTTCCCGAAGAGGGCAAAGGAGTGGGGTGGAGGTTTCATCATAGGTGGTACTAATTACGGCCAGGGGTCGAGCAGGGAGCACGCAGCATTAGCCCCTATGTACCTTGGGGTCAGGGCTGTTATCACAAAGAACTTCGCAAGGATACACCTTGCAAACCTTGTTAATTTCGGGATACTGCCGCTTACCTTTGTAAATGAAAATGACTATGAGCTGTTTGAACAGGGGGATGATATTGAGTTGGATGTTAAAGGTCTCGATGGAAAGACCCTGACCTTAAAGAACAATACAAAAGGTAAAGAGGTACAGGTTTCAACCCCGATCTCCTCAAGGGATGTAGAGGTAGTAAGGGCAGGTGGTTCATTAGCGTTTGTTAAGGCAAAGGGTTGAGCAGATAATAGGTCAGGCATCCTGCCTGACAGTGATGAGGAGAAAGACATGGCTAAACAAGAACCAAAGATTCTATGGACAAGAACTGATGAGGCACCGGCATTAGCAACGTATTCCTTGCTCCATATCGTTCAGGCATTTACCAGAGCAGCCGGAGTTGTTGTTGAAACAAGGGATATCTCTCTGGCAGGGAGAATTATCGCAAACTTTCCGGAAAATTTAACAGAGAATCAAAGAATACCTGATCATCTGACCCAATTGGGTGAACTTGCAACGACACCTGAGGCCAATATCATAAAACTGCCGAATATCAGCGCCTCAGTTCCTCAGTTAAAGGCCGCTATCAAAGAATTACAGTCGCAGGGTTATAATATCCCGGACTATCCGGAGGACCCTAAAACCGATGCGGAGAAAGAGATTAAGGCCAGATACGGCAAGGTGCTGGGGAGCGCCGTAAACCCAGTTTTAAGGGAAGGAAATTCGGATCGCAGGGCAGCAGCCTCGGTAAAAAATTATGCAAGAAAGAACCCGCACAAGATGGGCGCATGGAGCCCGGACTCAAAGACCCATGTATCTCATATGAGTGGCGGCGATTTCTATGGCAGTGAAAAATCCACGACTATAACCGGGGCCGGAGCCGTAAAGATTGAGTTTGTTGGACAGGATGGAAAGACCACGGTTCTCAAAGAGAAGACAACACTTAAGGTTGGTGAAGTTATAGATGCAGCGGTCATGAGCCGCCGTGAATTGCGCAAGTTCTATGAGGAACAAATAGAAGACGCAAAAAATAAAGGCGTGTTGTTTTCCCTGCACCTCAAGGCCACAATGATGAAGGTTTCGGACCCCATTATGTTTGGTCATGCAGTTTCTGTTTTTTTTAAAGACGTTTTTGAAAAACATGCATCAGCAATTAAAGAACTTAGCTTCGACCCCAATAATGGACTGAACGACCTGTATGCAAAAATCAAGAAGCTGCCGGAAGCTCAAAGATTAGAAATCGAGGCTGACATCAATGCCTGTTATAAGAAGCGTTCTGAACTTGCCATGGTGAACTCGGACAAAGGGATCACCAATATGCATGTGCCAAGTGATGTGATCATTGATGCATCTATGCCTGCCATGATTCGTGAATCCGGTAAAATGTGGGGAGCAGACGGCAAGCTCTACGATACCAAGGCAGTGATACCTGACAGAAATTATGCAGGTGTCTATCAGGAAGTCATAGCTGATTGTAAGAAACATGGCGCCTATGATCCCAGGACAATGGGGAGCGTTCCCAATGTGGGTCTTATGGCGCAAAAGGCAGAAGAATACGGATCACACGACAAGACATTTAAATCCCCTGGAAATGGAACGATTCGTGTAGTTGACGCCTCCGGCAAGGTGCTGCTCCAGCACACTGTGGAAGAAGGGGATATCTGGCGTATGTGTCAGACAAAAGATGCACCGATACAGGACTGGGTAAAGCTGGCTGTTACCAGAGCCAGAGCGACCGGAGCGCCTGCTGTTTTCTGGCTGGATGAAAATAGGGCGCATGACAAACAGATTACTGAAAAGGTCAATAAATACCTGAAAGATCACGATACGAAGGGTTTGGAGATACATATCATGTCTCCGGTAGACGCTACCCGTCTTTCGCTTGAGCGTATAAGAGCCGGGAAAGATACCATATCAGTCACCGGTAATGTGCTTCGTGATTATCTCACCGACCTCTTCCCGATACTTGAATTGGGTACCAGCGCAAAGATTCTCTCA
>MHER01000187.1:0-1137 GCA_001805205.1 Nitrospirae bacterium RIFCSPLOW2_12_42_9
ATTTATCAGCATCTCACGGTTCTCTACAGCACAGGGGCCAGCAACAACATGGATCTTCTTGCCGCCAATATGGAGACCATTAATATTTATAATTGTGTCTTCAGAATGAAATTCCCTGCTCGCAAGCTTGTATGGTTTCAGTATAGGGACGACCTTCTCTACACCTGGAAATGCAGCGAGCGGCAGTTCCTGCAATACCCTCTCATCGCCAATTGCACCAAGTACCGTACGCTCCTTCCCCTTTGAGATATGTATTGCAAGACCCAATTCTTCAAGACGCTCCTTTATATGCATGATCTGCTCATCTGTGGCATCAGGCCTGAGTACGATTATCATGTAAGCCCCTCCCTTGTAATTATTAATACCTTTCGCTCCAATATTTACCTGTTCAATACCTTCCGTAATGCACTGATGAACCTCCGGTTCTCTTCAGGAAGTCCTATCGTAACCCTGAGGTTCTGACCACCCATATGTCTTATTATGACACCTTCCTTAAGCATTGCATCAAATATCTCCCTTCCATCCTTACCGGTTTGAAAATAAATAAAATTTGCCTCTGTGGGAAGATATTTTATACCAATAGAATCAAACTCTTTATACAGGAATTCTTTCCCTTCTTTATTAATCCTGCGGCTATTCTCAACATGAGATGTGTCATCAAGGGCTGCCAGTGCAGCGACCTGTGCAAGTGAATTTGTGTTAAAGGGTTGTCTCACCCTGTTAACCATATTTGTAATCTCTATCTTTGTCAGGCCGTATCCAATACGGAGTCCTGCAAGCCCGTATATCTTTGAGAAGGTACGAAGGATGGCGACATTATGCCCTGCTCTCAGGTAACTCATATCATCAGGATATTCCGGTGAAGTAACATACTCGGCATATGCCTCATCAAACACCACCAGTACATCTTCAGGAACACTGTTCATGAAATCACGCACCTCTGCAGTAGTAACAATGGTGCCGGTCGGATTATTCGGATTAGCTATAAATACCATCCTGGTCCTCGATGTGATACTTTCTCTGATCTTTTTAAGGTCATAATGTCCATCCTGCATAGGAACCATTGTTATATTTCCGTTTGCAGCCCTTACAATCAGGTGATAAACAGAAAAGGAGTTATCAGAGGTAACTGCATGA
>MHER01000187.1:1157-5575 GCA_001805205.1 Nitrospirae bacterium RIFCSPLOW2_12_42_9
GATCGCCTGGTGACATAAAGGTCCTTACAAGGAGTTCTATAATCTCATTAGAGCCATTGCCTAATATTACAGCATCAAGTGATACATCCCACTTTTTTGATATTGCATCTTTGAGATAGAACCCTCCGCCATCAGGATAGCGATTTATCTTATTTAAGTACCTCTCAACCGCCTCAATAGCCTTCTTCGACGGCCCAAGGGGATTTTCATTTGATGCGAGTTTTATTGATCCCTTGATCCCGAGATCCCTTTCAAGTTCTTCTATTGGCTTACCCGGAGAATAAGGAACTAGGTTTTTGATGTTATCACTGACGTATTTAAGCATGGCACTTTTACTCTCCAATTGGATATGACCCGAGTACCTTCAGGAATAAACACTGCGGCTCAAGTTTCCCGAGGGCCTTCTTTACCTTTTCATCCTCGATGTGGCCTACGAGATCAACAAAGAATACATAATCCCACGCCTTCTTTCTCGATGGTCTGGACTCTATCTTTGTAAGGTTAATATCATTCTCTGTAAAAGTTTTAAGTACGTTATACAGGGCCCCGACCCTGTCCTTGATCGAGAACATGACCGAGGTCTTGTCTCTTCCACTCTTCTGTACATTGTTCTTTGCTATTACAAGAAAGCGGGTGTAATTATTCGTATAATCTTCAATATGATTTTTAACAATCTTAAGCCCGTAAAGCTGTGCCGCAAGCTCACTTGCGATTGCAGCGCCTGAAGGGTCATCCATGCACATCTCTGCTGCCCGGGCAGTACTCGAAACCTCAACAATAGGCACCTGGGACAGATTATTATGTACCCATGTGGAACACTGGGCAATCGCATGGGGGTGTGAATATATACATTTAATATCTTCTGTAACACCGCTGAGTGACAGGAGATGATGACTTACCTCCTGCAGCACCTCTGATGTAATCTTGAGATTGGATTCTATAAACATATCGAGGGTGTGGTTTACTACACCCTCTGTTGAATTCTCAATGGGAACAACACCATAATCGGCCCTGCCGCGTTCTACCTCTGAAAAAACCTCTCTTATACTGCCGACAGGGATATAATTGGCAAAAAAGCCAAACTGCTTCATGCAGGCAAGGTGAGTAAATGTGGCCTTTGGACCTAAGTATGCCACGCGTAACGGCTGTTCAAGGGCAAGAGAGGCTGATATGATCTCCCTGAAGACTACCCTGAGGACCTCGTTTGGAAAAGGACCTTTATTCTCTTTCATAAGCCTCTCGTAGATCTCCCGCTCTCTTTGCGGGACATGGGCTGTCAGCTTTTCCTCTTTCTTTATCTTGCCAATATCAATGGCAATCTTCGCCCTTTCATTGAGAAGCCTCAGTATCTCAAGGTCTGTCCTGTCAATCTCCTTACGCAGCTTTTCCAATTCTTTCATATCTTGAAATTTCCCATTTTATTTTTTTGTATGATAACTTATTCTAACCTCGTTTGCAACCTAAGGGAACCTGTTGTAAATAGCCACAAACTCCATCAAAGAACCCTAAAATGATGCATTAAGCGCAATTCTGTAACAATTGTGCCAACCATTTTATAGTTTCAACAGCCAGAAGGTAACTATAACAACTTCAAAAACACTCTAATCTGCTTAAAAGCCTTGTTATCCCATTGCCAGATTCCTTTTTGGGCGGCTTCACCCAGTCGTAGTCCAGGGTCTTTTGCCGCAAGGAATGCGTACATCTTTGCCTTGGAGAGATTGACAGGTAAGGTCATAGTTTTTTTCTTTACGCAATCAAGATAGATTTTTACGCACCCCATCTCTGGAGTATCTCTGGCAGAGCTTATACAGACATCTTCAAGCATTCCTTTCGTTCCAGGTTTTGGTAAGATCATTACACCTATCCTCGGTCTGCCTCGGGTAAAGGATATCTGTGTCTTAGGAACAGGAAGCATAGCCTCTTTTAATGCATCGCATATACTCTGGAATGCACCGGCTGGGTTTTCATCAGCATCCCTTGTGATCCCAAGCGAAGCAACGTTATGAAAGTCAGGCATCTTCATAAGGGCTTTGAGTTTTGCAGGAATCTGACTTTTACCGCCAATATCCATGACCTGGATGTCCATCAACTGAAGATGAGCCAGTAACGCAGTAAAGAAATTTCTCTCATCTCGTCCTTCCACAACAAGGAGTTTTGGTTTATGAATCGTCTCAATATCTGCCATTAACGGACCTCAAATCCTGCCTCTATAGCCGCCTCAAGAGTCTCTCTATCATACGTCGTGGTTTCTATCTTCCCGTTGATTTTGTCCAGTCTATGTAGGAGAAAATTATACCTCCCTGATTTGCTAAGGGCCTCATGAGCTGAAACGATACATTCCCTGCTATGGGTTGTTGCAATAATCTGGGTGTTAAAGCACCTTGCAGCTTCGGCAACACCAATCCATATATCACTCATGATTGAATAATGGATTCCATTCTCTATTTCATCGATAAATACCAATCCTTTGGGTGAATTTGCAATAGCCAATACTAAACTACAGACCTTTGCGATTCCTTCTCCCATAATGGGCAAGGGTATAAGGCGGTTCAGGCCGATATCGCCGAAAATCATTGGGACACCGGCTGTAACAGCCACCGCCAATCGCCTTAATTTGGGTTCAATAAGTTTTAAAATGTTGAGAAGGATATCCTGCTGTCCCTTTATCTCTACGTTACTGTATCTCTGGGCATCTTCAGCAGGATTGATGCGGTATCTCGATGCCAGGAAGATAGCATTATATGGAATCGGAACAGGCGGGGTTTCAATCCTGAGCCTGTTTGCCTCTATAACAATATTTGATTTTATGGATTGATTTGATTCATTGATATATTCAAGCTCGAGGAATTTGCCTGTCACTTCCGAGATGGCATATTCTCCTTTAGCTTCAGAGATGGTATACCCTCCTTCTCCTTTATCACGCACCTTTTTCATGACAAGCTCAGATTTCTTTCTTAATATTTTCATGTTTAGAGTGCGTTTTCTTCGATCGTCATTTGTACCGGTCATGGTAATCCTGGCATTTTCATCAAAGTTATAAAAAAGAGAGTTCCATGGGGTCTCACTCAACAATTCAGGTTTTATTTCAAAGACGTCAATACCCCGGAACACATTTATTCTCATCGCCAATTCAGGATTGGTAGCACCGGCAAACAGAAACATGCCTTCTAACAATGCGGTCTTTCCGACGTTATTCTTTCCCGCGATAAGGTTTATTTCTTCCAGGTGTTTTATGGCAAAGTCATGGAAACATCGAAAATTTTTTTGTGAAAAGGATCGTAACATATCTGATCTCACCTACCTTTCTAAAGTTTAATTTTTAATACTACATAAACATCAATTTACTAACTCGAGTTTCTCTGAAATAAAGAGCACCGTCTTCCCCTTTGTAAGGGCAGCCGCAATTGAGTACCCTTTCCAGGTCTTCAGGATTAGGTAAAGTCTGAATATAGGCGCACCTCTCCATAGATGTGGTAGGGAGTTCATAGCTTGTGTTAATCCCGAGGGATTCAGCATACCTTTTAACCTCTGGTTTTCGTAGAATCTCTCCTTCTTTTTCATATTTTTCTCTGGGAGGGTCTGGTATATATTTAAACGGCAGTTTTTTATCATCAAGCAACTGATAATATAGATTATCTGGTACAGTATTAATGACACGAAGTACACGCCCCTTGCTCCAGCGGAAGTTTAGGAGACGATTCCGACTTGTTAGGTCTAAAAGACGTTTACGGATACGTTTGAGGACTTCAGATGTTGTTAGACCCGACCCGAATAATTCTCCGGCGTTATCCGGTTGACCGCCACCATTTGTCAAAGGTTCAGTTTCAGGCATAGAATATTAACCCCGATATGGCAAAATTGATCTAAATTCCTGCGGCAATAAGAAGGTAACTCTGACATACTTGCGGTATTCATCAATGACAAGCCCGTGCATCCTGAAGATGTTCATGATTGCCCCTTCGTTATAATTTTACTTGAGCCCGAATTATAACATAAATTTCAGAGAAGATGGACATCTATTCAAGCCTCTTGCATAGGTCATAAATCCCCTCAGAGGATTTTGAAGATTGGAAAGAGATTGGGAATAGAATGGCGTAAGCCAGACTGCCGCAAAAATGCGGAATTTGGGCGGGGAAATCAGTTGACGTGAAAATAGTATGCTTCTTTCATTTTCCGTATAATTTCTGGTGCTGTATCTACGATAAGGTCAATATCATGAGTGGTTCTGTAATATCCATAAAGGATGACAGCACATCCTCCAACGTAGAATCTGCGCATACTTCTGAAAATTATTACACTGAACCCACGCCCAAAACGATTGCTCAGGTCATGTGATAGTCGCTCTAAAAGCTGAGCCCCATACTGAGCCCGTCGCTTCCCTTGCTGTTCATATTCTACAATCAGCCGTCCTATCTCCC
>MHER01000188.1:0-3645 GCA_001805205.1 Nitrospirae bacterium RIFCSPLOW2_12_42_9
CGTTGGAAAAGATATCTAAAGCAGCAAGAGAGCGGTACGGCCTTGCAGGTGCAGTGCAGCATGGTGCTTCAACCTTACCCGATGAGGCATTTCACAGATTCCCTGAGACCGGTACAGCAGAAGTCCACCTTGCAACAGGATTTCAGAATATGACATATGACAGTAAGTCATTCCCGCAGGATTTCAAAAAAGAGATCTATAATTACCTGAGGGAGAAATGCGCAGAAGAGAAGAAGCAGGGGGAATCAGATGAGCAATTTATATATAAGACACGTAAGAAGGGATTCGGGCCATTCAAAGAAAGGTTCTGGCTGCTCCCTGAGTCTGTAAAAAAGACCCTTGGTAAAGAGCTTGAAGACAAATTTGATTTTCTGTTTAAGAAATTAAACGTGATTAACACTTATGATACCGTGATAAAGCATGTGAAAACTCCTGAGACATATCCGGAGTCTTAGGAAAATTTGAGGTAGGAGAGGCAAAAGCCTCTCCTACCCTCTATCTCCTACTCTATATATTTAACGTATTAATGTTTTTCTGTAATTTTCTTAATGCGCCTTATCCTTTCCAGCACTGGCGGGGGTGTGTAGTGAAACATGGCATAAAGGGGATGCGGATGCAAGTTTGAGAGGTTATCCCTGGATAATTTAACAAGGGCATTGATCATCCCGTGGGCATTTCCTGTCAGCATATAAGAATATTTATCAGCCTCGATTTCATTTCTCCTTGATATATACTTAAATACCGGAGAAAATGGAAAGGCCGCTATTGTAAGGAGAAAGCCAAGTATCACAGCATCTGAAAAGAAGGTCCCTTCTTTTATCTTAAAAAGATCATTAAGGATATCCGTATTAAGTATCCTGAATGATATATACATTACAATCAATGCAATACATTCAGTAATTATCATAAACTTTAAAATATGCCTTTTCTTCCAATGACCCGCCTCATGGGCAAGTACTGAGAGTAGTTCATCTCTGATCATCTTCTCGATCAGTGTATCATATAGTATTATCCTCTTAACTTTTCCAATGCCTGTAAAATAGGCATTTGTGTGTCTCGTCCTCTTTGAGGCATCTATTTTAAAGACCCTGCTCACTTTAATTCCAGCCTTCTGCATAATCGCTCTAATACTTCCCTCGAGTGCCTCGTCACCGATAGAGGTAAATTTATGAAACAGAGGTTCTATTATATATGGTGAAATATACATCATGAAGACACTGAATGCCAGAAAGAAACACCATATTAAGAACCACCATAAACCAGGGTATTTCTCTATAAGAAAGAGGCCTGCTGTACTTACAAGTCCCAGTAGCACCGTTGATATCAGTAAAGATTTAATTAAGTCTTTGAACCACAATCCAGGCGTCATTGTATTAAAACCATACTTGTTTTCTATTTTGAAAACTGAGTATAAGTTGAAGGGGATTGATAAGAGCGTTTCCGCATAAAGGAGGATAATAAAAAATATCAATCCTGAAATGATGAAAGGGAGATTCAAATAAACAATCCACGAATTATAGAAGTCCATTATCCCGCCAAATAAAAAGAGGATAAGTATTATTGTATGAAAAACAGAAGATACAAACCCAAACCTCATCTTCTCAATGTTATAGTTTTGAGTCTTGTACAATAAATCCTGATCTATCTGGCCTTCAAATTCCGCAGGAATGACAGAGCCATATTTTCTTAAATTAAGAAGATTCAGATAATTAAGCCAGTATTCAAAGACAGTCATTGAGAGATAAATCAGCAGTATTATGATCAGGTACACTATAATTATCTCCTTCCCTTTGTAAACGAAATAAAGAATGCAGCAACAAACAGAAGGTTGCCAATAATAAGCAACTCGTAATGATAGGGCCTGGGGGATTGACCATTCAGGGTAGCACCTGTATCCCACATAAATGAATACAATGTAGAAATTATTCCACCTGCCGCAAAAATATACGATAACAGAAGCGGCCTGAAATTATTTCCATTCTGGAATGACCATGCAATAAGAGCCCCTGAAAAGGTCATCAGGAAGGCAATTGACACAGGGGCAATGACAGGACCGATCCATGGAAACGGGATCAGAAATAATATATCCCATTCAAACAGCGATGCCGGCCAGTCAATAAATACCTTGAGCCAGATATAATAAAAGATATCCCATACACCAAATGCTATCAGAAAATAGGCAAACCTCTCCCAGAATATTTTCCCTACAAGGGCCCCGATAGATAACAACATAATAACAGTTGCTATCTCCCGGTACAGTTCAACAATGACTGTCTTATCTATAATGAGTTTTAGCGGAAACCTAAAGCCTTCAGGATAGTGAAGCTCCCTCAGATAAACAACCACCGCAGATTCAACCAATGCCATTGCAACAGCAAAGATCATAACCCACAATATCTTTTTGATAAGACCTTTAATCTCCATAGACACTTGATATTTTAATCAGATTTTATATTAATAGACAAGTAATAAACAAATGGGATGGTATTTAAAATACTTGAACTTATATGCAAAGTCTGATATATACCAATCATTATTAATATAAACAAGGAGGAAACCAATGTATAAAAGGTGTTGCCTTTTATTGATTGTCCCTTTAATATTATTCACCTTTATATCAACTGCGAGAGGTGGAGAGGAAGGGCCTCTTGAATTGATTACCGCACAGGAGGCAGCTACACCTGATATGGATCCATCTCAATTACATGTAGAGGTAGGAAGGGAGGATGGGAATGGCCCTATAATAGAGTTAATTGCACCAGAAATGGGGTCACCGCTAAAACCACCGGTTCCAATATCAATAAAGTTTGTTAAGCGCGCTGAAAAAGAAATCGATACAGCAACATTTAAACTCGAATACCTGAAATTCATTACCATAGACCTGACCTCAAAGGTCAAACAGTATGTAACAAAAGAGGGGATAAAGGTCCCTGAAGCTAAACTCCCATCAGGCACCCACACCATAAGGCTTTCTATAGGAGATATTACAGGGGCCCTGACAAAACGTATTCTTACTATTGAAGTGCTTTAAAGAAAGAGCAATTAAATGGAGGGTTTTAAAAATGAGATTTATTATTATTGTGTTGACTGTTCTGTCTTTCTATACTCAGGTGTATGCATCAGATTTTCCTGCCAAGGAGGTCTACGCAAAATTCTCTCCTTCAGTCGTTGTTATTAAGGCCTCAAAAGAGGGGGGCAGCGGGATGATAGGTACAGGGTCAATAATCTCGGATAAGGGATTAATCATAACAAATGCCCATGTGGTTGTATCTAAAGATGATAACCTGCCATATCCCAAACTTAGAATTTATATCAGGCCTGATAAACTTACAGGTTCTGCACAGGAAGACCTCAGTAATTATTTTGATGCCGAAGTCCTACGCTACTCTAAAGATCTCGACCTTGCACTCATAAAGATAAAAGACTTTAACTTAAAGTCAGGGACCATAGAATTTGCTGACCCTTCTGATATAAATGTTGGTGAAGAGGTGGTAGCTATAGGGCATCCTGAGCAGGGAGGGTTTTGGTCATTGACCTATGGAAGGATAAGCGGGGAGATGAAGGATTATCAGGGTGTTACTGGAAAAGACGTTTATCAGACAGACACGAGTGTAAACAGGGGAAATTCAGGCGGACCGCTGCTCG
>MHER01000188.1:3663-6528 GCA_001805205.1 Nitrospirae bacterium RIFCSPLOW2_12_42_9
AATGGCTTAATGAAAATGAGTATACAATAGCTTACGGTAAAAAGCCTCTCGATGAGGAAGGCAAAAAGACTGAAGCAATAGAGGCCGGCAAGAAACCAGATACTCAAAAGGTAGAAGATAGATTTAATACACCTGCAAGACCCTATGATTATAACGAATTTCTAAAGGCCGCAGAAAAGGATATCGAGGGGGTGATGGAAGAGATGAAGGGGAAGATAAAAAGGAAATAACGCTACTTCTCTTCAGCACCGTAGATAAATGCAGGAGTTGAGGGATTGAGTAAATATAATCTTGTGGTTATTGGTTTTCATATCTCTATTATTTTATCTTTATGAAACAAAGTTACTTTTTCTTTCTTAGCTGCTTTTAACATACTTTCCGTAAAACCACTTTTTGAGAAAAGACAGAAGTATTCATTCCTTCTATCCTTGTGCAACTCTACCTTTAGGGACTTTCTTTTTAAACTATTATAAATATCTACTCCCACAGGTTTATTGCTCCATTTCACTTCGCCAAAAAGGATTTTATTTTCTTCTTCATTTAAAGCCACAATATCTATTTCCTCGTTCCTGTCCCACCATCTGCCAATCTTATTAATAGGGAAAAATCTGCTTTTATGATTATTTATAACTTCTTTTGCTGCATTCTCATAGTTTTCAGAAACTATGAGATTAAAATCGTCTTTTATCTTCTTTAAAACAAGATCAACCCTGCCTTCCTCAATATTACCTTTGTTGGGCAGGATATACTTAAACCAGAATTTGAAAAACTGGTCCTGTAATTTATAAATCCCCTTCCTTGACTTTAATGGATTTTTTTCAGTAACAGGCACTTCTTTCCGGATTATATGAATATCTTCCAGAATAAATAGATATTTGTGTAAAATTCCTTTGGGTAACCCTGTTTCATTAACTATCTCGCTTATCTTGTTCCTTCCAAGAGCAATAGCCTTTAAAATCGCAAAATAATTACGCGGTTCCCTTAATTCTTCCCGTAAAATAAACTCTACTTCATTATAAAGAAATGCCTCTGGCTGAAGGATATTCCTCTTTATATTTGTCTCAAGAGAAAGCCTGGGGTTAAATATTTTTAAATAACTTGGGTTACCGCCTGCGATGGAATACAATCCTAAACAACGTGCAAATGAAGTATTGGGATAAAACTTTTTTGCTTCAAAGAAAGGGAAAGGCTTTAAAAAAATCTGTCCAGTCCTCCTACCGTAAAGAGGCGCCTTATAAGAAAGCACTTCATCTTCCATCATGGATATGCTTGAGCCACAGAGGATTAGAAAAACAGGTGTGTTCTTTAAATATTCATCCCATCCTGACTGAAAAACAGATGAAATCCCCTTGTTTGCTTCGGCAAGATAAGGAAATTCATCAATGAAAAAAACAGTTCTCTCCTTTACATTTTTTCTTAAATACTCAAAAACCCATTTCCAGTTCTCAAAACCTTTTCTTTTTAAGATATCGTTATCAAAATATTCACCTACAGCCTCACCAAGTAGCTTTAAGTTTTCGTGTTCATTAATTTTCTGGGCAAGAAAATATATATGAGGCTTTTCCCTGATAAATTGTTTTATCAATTCAGTCTTGCCAACCCGCCTTTTCCCATAAATCACAATTAACTGCGCATTTTTCCCCTGCCAGAACTTCTTTAGGGCCGATAATTCTCTTTCCCTGTTAATGAATTGCATTCTGAAAATACCCCTTGCCTGTTATACTGATCTTGCCGGAGCGACTCTCAACGAACAGATGCGACTCGATTCATAGACTCCCTTCGGGTTTCAGCGCCTCATACTATTTAGTCTACTTTGAAGTAGACTACTTTAAAGTAGACTATTTGTCAAGAGATTTTTGGACAACAGAACTTTTTGGTCAACATAATTGAGGTGATGTGATTTTATTAAGCATATCGAGGGGATGATGGAAGAGATGAAGGGAAAGATAAAAAGGAAATAACGCTACTTCTCTTCAGCCCCATAAATAAAGGATACAAGCACCTGGCTTAACCCGCCGGCTATCTCTTTTTGAAGGGCCCGCGCGGCCTTTGCCTCAGCCTCTTTAAAGTTCAGATGCCCTTCTCTGCCGTGCCGTGTAAAACTACCAAAAACTTTTTCATTTTTCTGATTGATCAGGTCGACTGTAATAGTCCATCTGACAAACTTCCACTCCGGGAGGTCTGCATTCTCAAATTCTACAACCCCCTTCACAAGGATATCAAGTTTGCTTACATCACCCTTTTCTTCAACTGAAAAACCCTCTTTTGTTAAACCCTCCATTATTGAAGAACGTATATTGACATGATGCGGGCCATCAACCTGAACCCCGATATGTATCTCATTTGACAGTAGTCCATGGATCTTCTGTTTTATACTAATCAGGCTGACTGGGGGTTCCATGCCTTTTCCAGCAGGATTAACAATGCGAAGGTCTGCATTAAAGACCTCCCTGTTTATCATTGTCTTCATAGCGCTGCGGAGAAGCCGTACAGATTCAATCTTATCACCCGACTCCATTGCCTTCTTCTGTAAATCCAATATATCCTTATCTGATGAGGCAATCTTATCATTCAGGGAGGCTACTGCATGTCTCCGCTCCATAACAGCGAGGGCATAGGTTAGTTTCTCTGAATCATTTACCCATATATCTGCTATTGTAATGTCCTCAAGGACCTTATTTGTTGCAACGGTTGTTAATTGATCAATCTGGATATCCCGTGTACTCTGCGTCTTCCCCTTGATATCAGTCTGGGCGTACTTTTCCCATTCCCTTGTCTTTGACTGGATCTCTGCCTGGAATATCCGGGCTATGGCAGCATAAGCCGCATCCTCAGCAGCCTTGCGATTGTCACCATAGCCCACAC
>MHER01000189.1 GCA_001805205.1 Nitrospirae bacterium RIFCSPLOW2_12_42_9
TTTTTTCTTAAGCCCCTCCGGTACATCTCCTGCAATGATACGCTGGGCAAGACCTTCTGCGATAGCAGTTTTACCCACGCCGGGTTCGCCTATAAGTACAGGGTTGTTTTTGGTTCTCCGTGACAGGACCTGGATTACACGCCGTATTTCCTCGTCCCTTCCTATTACAGGATCCAGCTTCCCCTTTTTTGCAAGCTCTGTAAGGTCCCTGCTGTATCTGGCTAATGCCTGGTATTTGTCTTCAGGATTCTGGTCTGTTACCCTCTGTGCCCCGCGTATATCTACAAGTATCTTTAGTATCTTATCTTTTGTCACTCCACGGTTCTTAAGAATCCTGGAAACAGCGTCATCAACCTCAACAATCCCGATTAACAGATGTTCTGTGCTGATATATTCATCATGTAATCTTTCAGCCTCTTGCTCTGCCTTATCAAAGACATCTTTCAATTTAGGTGTTACATAGACCTGCCCCATACTTCCAGGGCCGGAGACCCTTGTAAGCCTTTCAAGTTCTCTGAATAAATCCTTCTCAATAGATGTTAAATCTATCTCAAGTCTTCCCAGTATCTGAGGTGTTATACCATCTTTCTGTTTTATCATTGAAAGGAGGAGATGAACTGTATCAAGCTGCTGGTGGTTATATCTTTCAGTTAGCTTTTGTGCCTCTGCCACTGTCTCCTGTGCCTTATAAGTAAGCCTGTTCATCTGCATATCAATTATCCCCTTCCTTCTTTATTATACCCTGTTTTTACCCTGACTCCTTTTCTGGCCGGTTTTCTTGTAAATCCATTTCCTCTTTCTTCAGTCCCTTTGTTGAGTTTTGTTATTTCTTTTCTTAACTCCTCCCGCAGGTATCCGATCAGGCCCTCCATTTCATGCTGCATCTCTTCCATCTGCAACCTCATATTCAGGATAACCTCAACCCCTGCAAGATTTACCCCCAATTCTCTTGTCATGTGGATGATTAATTTGACTTTCTCAACATCTCTGTGGGAATAAAGCCGTGTATTTCCCTGTGATCTCTTTGGTGCAACAAGCCCCTCCCTTTCATACAGGCGAAGGGTTTGCGGATGAATGGAAAGCATCTGAGCCGCTATCCCTATCATATACAGTGGAGTATCCCTCTCATCGGCCATGCCTTATCTCCTCCATCTTAAACGATCTCTTGGATTTTCTTTATACATCGAGGATATCTTTCTTATAATGCCCTTATCCTCTTCACTTATGTCCTTTGGTATAGCAATCATTATCTTTATATACTGATCACCGCTGCCACCGCCTTTAAGATGCGGCATCCCCTTACCTTTTAATCTGAACATCTGACCTCCCTGGGTCCCTGTTGGGATAGTCATTGATGCCATCCCATCCATAGTTGGGACTTCAATCTTTGCACCGAGGGCTGCTTCATTGATAGTAACCGGCAGTTCACAATAGAGGTCATCTCCTTTACGCTCGAAGAATGGGTGTGAACGTATGGACAATATTAAATAAAGGTCACCTGGTTTCCCGCCCCTTATGCCTGCCCCTCCCTTTCCTGCAACCCGCACCTTTGTCCCGTTATCAACACCTGGCGGTATCTTTACGGATATCTGCTCAGATTTAAGGGTAGCCCCCTTACCTCCGCATAATCTGCACTTAGAAGATACTGATCCCTTACCATTGCAATTCGGGCATGCAGTAGAGTAGCGAACAAATCCTCTCCCGCTCTCTCTTGTCCCTTTTCCTTTGCATACAGGGCAGGTAGTCCTTGTTGCACCAGGTTCCTCACCTGTCCCATAGCAGCGATCGCATGGGCTCTCCTTCTGTATATTTATATTTGTTGAAGTGCCTGTATAGGCATTTTCAAGATCTATCTCCAGGTTATAATATAGATCCTTTCCTGGCTCTGGTGCAGGCTGATAACCTTTACGCGTTCCAAATACGTCTCCGAACAGGTCCTCGAATATGGAACCAACCCCCCTGTCGCCTGTTGAGGTAAAATCAAAACCGCCGGTTCGCTCTGCCCATGGTTTGAAGCCCTCTCCTCCCTGGAAACCGGCCTCAAATGCAGCATGACCATATGCGTCATACTGTTTCTTTTTCTCAGGGTCGCTTAATATTTCATATGCCTCGTTTACCTCTTTAAAACGCTGTTCAGCCTCTTTGATATTAGGGTTGAGGTCAGGATGGTATTTTCTTGCAAGCTTCCTGAATGCCTTTTTTATTATTTTATCATCCGCATCCCTTTTAACACCAAGGATTTCATAATAATCTTTCTTTGCCATTTTATATAACCTTATAAAAATATATATTGATAATTATATAATAAGACTTGAGTATCTTAGAGTCAAGGTTAGGGAACTGTAATGAAAACAGTAGACCATAGACATCAGACATTAGACTTAGGAAGAAAACTAAAGAGAACACTCCGAGGGCTGATTTCATACATAGAAAAGTCTAAAGTATAAAGTCCAATGTATGAATTGCAGATTCTGGAAAGAGCGGCTATTTTAGTCTGCCAATATCTTCAGGTTTGAAGCAGCCCTTTTCAGTTATTATGGCAGCGATATATCGTGCAGGTGTGACATCAAAGGCTGGATTTAAGATCCTGACCTTAGATGGTGCTATTTGTGTCTTGCCAAATATATGACTTACTTCAGCAGGATTCCTCTCCTCAATAGGTATATGTTCACCTGAGGGAATATTAAAATCAATGGTAGAGAGAGGGGCAGCCACATAAAAGGGTATGCCATGCTCCCGTGCCAGAACCGCAACACTGTATGTGCCGATCTTATTTGCCACATCACCATTTCTTGCAATACGGTCAGCACCGACTATGCATAGGTTTATCATCCCCTTTTTCATGAAATAACCGGCCATATTATCCGTAATTAGCGTGACAGCTATACCATCCTCCATGAGCTCCCATGCAGTAAGCCTTGCGCCCTGAAGGACAGGTCTCGTTTCATCCGCAAATACCTTTATTTCCTTTCCTTCTTCTTTTGCTGCCCTGATTACACCCAGAGCAGTTCCATACCCACCGGTAGCAAGTGCGCCGGCATTGCAACGGGTCAGGATAGTATCTCCATCCTTTATAAATTGTGCGCCATGCCTGCCCATCGTCTTACAAGCCTCAATATCTTCCTGTAAGATTCTATTTGCCTCGTCAATAAGCACCTTCTTAATTTCAATGATTGGTTTTTCCTTGTTGGACAATGTAAACTCTTTCATCCTGTTGATAGCCCAGAAGAGATTAACTGCTGTCGGTCTTGTAGATCCAATATGATTGCAGACCTTTTCCAATTCATCATAGAAATTCTTAAAGTTTTTAGTGTTTATTTCCTGTGCACCAAGTGCAACCCCCATTGCAGCAGCAATCCCGATAGCAGGAGCACCACGAATAATTAAATCCTTAATCCCTTTTGCCACATCATGATAAGTCCTGCAATCAAAGAACGTCACCTCCAGAGGTAGACGTGTCTGATCCAGCATCCTAACTATACCATCCTTCCATTCTATTGTGGGTACCATATAGTCTCCTTGTTTTATGAAAATGCATAGCTTTCGCAATCCCCCCGGCCTGCTGCATGGAATCTTCAATAAGATTATTTTTAAACAATCATAGCATTCTTGTCAACCAGCAGAGTGATCCTGTCTTAACTCGAGATATTCAATTGCATGGTTTATGTCCTCCCTGTTTCCAATAAAAAGTAGGATGTCTCCTGCCATGAGGATGAAGTCAGGGGGTGGATTTTGATGCATCGTATCTCCGCGTTTCACGGCAATAATTGTAGCTCCTGTCTCTGACCTGAGATTAAGCGCCTTTAAAGAACAGCCTACTATGCTGCAGCTCTTCTTTAATAAATAAGTCTCTGTCTCTATACCTTTTAATAGTTCATATCTCTCTGCGAGATGTTTTTTTGGAAGTTCTATGCCCCTTAATATGCTGTAACTGTTCTTCCTGACATTATCTATATGAGCCTTTATTACATTTCCCGGCACATGATAATGGTCAAGGACCCTCGAGAATATCTCGATTGAAGTCTCGAATTCCTCGGGGATGACTTCATTTGCGCCGAGTTTAATCAGGTCGTCAACTTCGGAGACATATCGGGTCCTGACAATAATATAGAGTCCGGCATGCCCCTTTCTCGCTATCTGGACTATCCTCCTTGTTGCTGCTGCGTCTGATATAGCTATTACAAGCACCTTTGCGGTTTGTATGCCGAGCCTGTGCAATATCTCTATTCTTGTTCCGTCTCCGTAATAGATAGGCTCCCCTCTTTTTTTCATCTTTAATACAGTACTGTTGTTCATATCAAGAATAACATAGGGTATCTCTGACTCTCTCAGTACGTTCGCAAGATTGCGTCCATTCATGCCGAACCCGATGATTATTACATGTTCTGAGCGTCTGCCATGAACATCCACCTTTTCTGCTGATTTCCGGATCCTCTCAAATCTATGGAAGGTCTTTCTCGATACCAGCCATAGAGAAAAGGGCGCAGAGGCATTTATTATAAAAGGTGTAAGGATCATGGTCATAACTGACGCGGCAAGAAATATCTGATAATTATCACCTATTAATAGTCCCGATGCCCTGCCGGCTACTGCGAGCACAAAGGAGAATTCTCCTATTTGAGACAGGAACAGCCCGGTCTGGACTGAACTCCTCAAGGATTGTCCGGAGGCAAATGCTGAAGCAGAGGCCGTTAATGTCTTCAATATCAGTATGACAATCACTGCAGCAATAATTACAGGGAAATTTATTCTGAGAAAACTCAGATCGAGCAGCATGCCTATAGAGACAAAGAATATCCCCGTAAAACTCTCTTTAAATGGAAGTATGTCAGAGATCGCCTGTGAGGCATACTCGGATTCTGATATTACAATACCTGCGAGGAATGCACCGAGGGCAAGGGAGAGGCCAAACAGAGATGTAACGAATGCTGTGCCGAGGCATAAAAGAATAATCGTTATAACGAAGAGCTCGCGGCTCCGTGTGTTTACTATCTGATGCATGATATGTGGCACACCCCAGTTTGCGCTGAAGAGGACTATTCCAATTACAATAGCTGCCTTTAAAATAATGTATATGATGTCTGAAATACCTCCTCCATTGCCTGCGAGTATTGGAATCAGCAGCATGAAAGGGACAACGCAGAGATCCTGGAAAATAAGGATTCCGAGGGACATGCGGCTGTGTGGCGTATAAAGCTCACCCTTCTCATGCAGGATCTTCATCACTATAGCAGTGCTGCTGAGAGATATGAGGAAGCCGGTGAATACAGCGACATTCATTCTGTAGTCAAGAAGCATAAAGCTGAGGAGTGTCACAGAGGCAGAGGTTATAAAGACCTGGAGAAGGCCGCCCCCGAAGACTGAACGGCGCATCATAAGGAGGTTTTTAAGTGAGAACTCAAGCCCTATAGTAAACATGAGGAGTATAATCCCGATATCAGCGAGGACTTCAACATTGTGGACATCCTTTATCAGCTTTAAACCATGGGGGCCGAGGATTACACCTGCAAACAGAAAACCTGCAATGGATGAAACCTTTATCCTGCCGAGGATGAAGACAATGATTGCAGAAAGGCCGAGTATAATGACAAGCGATTTTAAGAATTCATATTCCATAGCTATTAATATAATACAAGACAGGCATAAATCCCAAATTTAGTGTTTTTATTGACATAATTACTAAAATGGAATATATTCCGATTTAGTTAAACTAAAATGGAGAATACTCCGGCATGAAGGTCTTTGATAGAATTCTTAATATAAAGCTCCCGTCCAAACAATCTGCCTTCTTATGGGGTGCAAGGAAGACAGGGAAGAGCACTTATTTAAAAACCCATTTTCCCAATAGTATAATATTTGATTTTCTTAAAACAGATTTATATTTTAAGATTTCCAAGAATCCAGCCCTGTTGCGGGAGTTGATTTTAGCCAAAGAGAAGGCGTTACTCAGATATCCAATAATATTGGATGAGGTTCAAAAGATTCCTCAAGTGCTGGATGAAGTGCATTGGTTGATAGAAAACAAAGGATTAAGGTTCATCCTCTGCGGTTCAAGCGCCAGGAAATTAATGAGAGGGCGTGTTAATCTTTTGGGAGGGAGGGCATGGCGTTATGAAATGTTTCCTCTGGTTACAGCAGAAATTGAAAATTTTAACCTGCTTCGTGGTCTAAACCAGGGTTTAATACCATCTCATTATTTGCAAAACAGCGAGGACGCAAAAAGGTCATTAACTGCTTATGTGCAGGATTATTTAAAAGAAGAGGTCTTTGCAGAGGGATTGACCCGCAATGTCCCGGCCTTTTCAAGATTTTTCGATGCCCTTGGTTATACCCATGGTGAACTTACCAATTATGCAGACATCGCCCGCGATTGTGGCATAGATTCCAAAACAGTCAAGGAATATTACCAGATACTTATAGATACACTTATGGCTATTAGAATAGAACCATTTAAAAAAAGACAGTCGCGGCAGGTTATAACAAAGGCAGTAAAATATTATCTCTTTGATGTTGGCGTTGCAGGATGCCTTCGCAAGAGATATTTGATAGAAGAGAAGGGGAGTGAGTTTGGCAAGGCATTTGAGCATTTTTTACTTATGGAGATAGTTGCGTATCGATCTTATAAAGGTTCTGATTTTCGTGTTAACTTCTGGAGGACTAAATATGGTCTTGAAGTAGATTATGTTATTGGAGATGGAGAGATAGCTATAGAAGTTAAAAGCACAGACTATGTTGATGCAAGGGATTTAAAGGGTTTACTCGCTTTTATTGATATATATTCTCCTAAGAGAAGTATTGTTGTTTGCAATGAGCAAGAAAAAAGGGTTTACGACAAGATAGAAATAATACCATGGCGGGAATTCCTCCATGACCTCTGGAGCAGCAATATATTGAGATAAAGTACTTAATATGATGATGAGAACTTTAATTTCATCCCAATCAGTGCCATCTATCTGTCCCCTGACATGGACATTGAAGTCTGAATGATGGTTCCGGCACATGTTAATATACTTGACGTGGTTCTCCCTATTTTGCTAACATCACCTAAGAGTAAGGTAAATCCTTTATATTAAAGCCATTTGGAGGTATCTATATGCTAAATCAAGACATGGAAGAGGGGCTTACATTTGACGATGTTATACTGGTTCCATCCAGGGCGGATATTCATCCAAAAGATGTTGATACAAGTTCATGGATTACAAAGAATATCAAAATTAATATACCTATTGTGAGTTCTGCAATGGATACTGTAACTGAGGGAAGGCTTGCAATAGCTATGGCGAGGGCGGGTGGTATAGGAATAATACACAGGGCCATGCCTCCGGACAGACAGGCTGTAGAAGTGGAGATGGTGAAAAAATCAGAGAGTGGGATGATAATGCAGCCAATCACTATCTCACCGCACCAGAAGATATATGATGCAATAGAGATCATGAAGAAGTACAGGATTTCAGGGATCCCTGTAACAGAGAATGAGAGATTAGTAGGTATAATAACAAACAGGGATTTAAGGTTTGAAAAACGCCTTGATCTTCCGGTCTCGGATGTAATGACAAAGGAGAACCTGATTACTGCATCTGTTGGTACCACACTCGAAGATGCAAAGGAGATATTACAGAGGAACAGGATTGAAAAGCTTCCGGTTGTGGATAAGGATTTTAATCTGAAAGGTCTGATAACAATTAAGGATATAGAAAAGAAGATCCAACACCCCAATGCATGTAAGGATGATGTGGGGCGGCTTAGGGTAGGGGCCGCAATAGGTGTGGGTGACGATGAGAAGAAGAGGGCCGAATGTCTTGTAAATGCAAATGTTGATGTTATTGTTGTTGATACTGCACATGGCCATTCCTACAGGGTATTGGAGATGGTAGAGTATCTAAAAAAGGAATATCTTGGACTCAATATAATAGCAGGGAATATAGCCACAGCAGAGGCAGCAAAAGACCTGATAAATGCCGGAGTGGATGCAATAAAGGTTGGAGTAGGGCCAGGTTCCATATGCACAACACGGGTTGTATCAGGTGCTGGTATGCCCCAGTTGACTGCCATATCAAACTGTTTTGATGTTGCTAATAAATACAGAATACCTATTATTGCTGATGGGGGGGTAAAGTATTCAGGAGATTTATCAAAGGCGATTGCAGCCGGTGCTGATACAGTTATGATAGGGGGACTGCTCGCAGGGACAGAAGAAAGTCCCGGAGAGGTTGTTCTCCTGCAGGGGAGGAGTTACAAGATATATCGCGGTATGGGATCATTAGGTGCTATGGAGCGCGGAGGCAGGGACCGTTACTTCCAGGAAGGGGAGAGGAGCGAGAAAAAGCTTGTGCCTGAAGGTATTGAGGGGAGAGTCCCCTATAAGGGTACGCTTTCGGCTGTGCTGTATCAGCTTGTGGGAGGTCTGAGGGCAGGTATGGGTTATTGCGGATGCAGCAACATTGAAGAGCTAAAGACAAAGACAAGATTCATACGTGTCACTTCCGCAGGCTATCGGGAAGGACACGTTCATGATGTTATAATTACAAAAGAGGCGCCCAATTATCATTTGGAAGGGGAAGTGTAGGAAGTAAGCATGAAAGATATACATACAGAAAAAATCCTGGTACTTGACTTTGGGTCCCAATACACGCAGCTTATTGCAAGGCGTGTCAGAGAGGCTAAGGTTTATTCCGAGATAATGCCATATAATACCCCTCTTGGCAAGATAAAGAAGTTCAGGCCGAAGGGAATTATCTTATCCGGCGGACCATCAAGTGTTTACCAGAAAGGTGCCCCATTATGTTCCAGGAAGATATTTGATCTCAATATACCTATCCTTGGCATCTGCTATGGTATGCAGCTTATGACACACCTGTTTGGCGGGAAGGTAGCCAGGGCACAGAAGAGGGAATACGGGAAGGCCGAACTGTTCATTGATAATAACACAGGTATCCTCAAAGGACTTGGCGACGGTACTGTAGTATGGATGAGCCATGGAGATAAGATAGATGAGATGCCGGAAGGTTTTGTTGCAATTGGTCATACCCCAAATTCCCCGGTTGCTGCTATGGGAAATGTAAGGAAGGGATTTTATGGTCTTCAGTTTCATCCTGAGGTAGTTCACACGCCAAAGGGTTCTGAGATATTGCATAACTTTATATTTTCCATATGCGGCTGTTCTCCTTCATGGACAATGAAATCATTCCTCGACTACTCACTGGGAAATATCAGGAAGGCAGTAGGCAAGAAAAAGGTTATATGTGCCCTCAGCGGTGGTGTGGATTCTACTGTAGTTGCAACACTTGTAAGCCGCGCAGTTGGCGGCCAGCTTATCAGTATCTTTGTAAATAATGGTCTGCTGCGTAAAGGTGAGGTGGAGAAGGTCTTAAATCTATTCAGTGAAACCCTTCATCTGAATCTCAAATATGCAGATGCTGCTGATATATTTTTAAAGAAACTTGATGGTGTTATTGATCCTGAACAGAAGCGGAAGATTATTGGCAGGGAATTTATCAGGGTGTTTGAGCGTGAGGCAAAGAAGAGGAGTGATGTGGTGTTTCTTGCCCAGGGGACACTCTATCCCGATGTTATTGAGAGCGTATCCTTTAAGGGTCCTTCAGCAACGATCAAGACCCATCATAATGTTGGCGGCCTCCCGACAAAGATGAAGTTCAAACTCATTGAACCCTTGAGGGAACTTTTCAAGGATGAGGTGAGGGTACTTGGAAAGGAGATGGGTATACCGGATGATATATTATGGCGTCAGCCCTTTCCCGGTCCTGGTCTTGCTGTGAGGATACTCGGTGAGATTACAGAGGGCAGGCTTAATATTTTAAGAGAGGCGGATGCGATTGTACTTGAAGAGATAAAGGCGGCAGGTCTGTACCGGGATATATGGCAGTCCTTTGCAGTGCTGCTCCCTGTAAAGACTGTCGGTGTGATGGGTGATGAGAGGACTTACGAGAATGTTATAGCACTGAGGGCTGTGACGAGCATGGATGGTATGACCGCAGACTGGGTCAAGCTGCCATATGAACTACTTGGGAGGCTCTCCAACAGGATTATCAACGAGGTGAAGGGTGTGAACAGGGTTGTGTATGATATAAGCTCAAAACCGCCAAGTACAATAGAATGGGAGTAGCAGTGCAGGAGAGATTGCAAAAGATTATAGCAAGTGCAGGCGCTGCATCGAGGAGAAAGGCAGAAGAGCTTATCCTCGAAGGTAGTGTAACTGTAAATGGAAAGGTAGTAACAGAGCTCGGTACAAAGGCTGATCCAATAAAGGATGCGATAAAAGTAAAGGGGAAATTACTTCGTCAACCTGAGAGAAAGACTTACATAATCCTGAATAAGCCAAAGGGTTTTATAACATCTGTAAGTGATCCTGAGGGGAGGCCGGTGGTGATGGACTTACTAAGGGGTGTTAAGGCAAGGGTCTTTCCTGTTGGCCGGCTTGATTATGATACAGAAGGGCTTCTTATCCTCACTAATGATGGTGAATTTGCAAATGCACTTATGCACCCTTCACATGAGATACCAAAGACATATCTTGCAAAGGTCAAGGGTGTACTTGAGGAGAAAGAGTTAGAGAGGCTTAAAAAAGGCATCCGGCTGAAAGAGGGGATTACAGCGCCAGCGTTTGTTAAGAAACTAAGAAAAACAGACTTAAATTCCTGGATCGAGATTACAATCCATGAAGGGAGATATCATCAGGTAAAAAGGATGCTGGAAAGGGTGGGTCATACAGTATTAAGGCTTATCCGTGTTAAGTATGGGCCAATAATTCTGGGA
>MHER01000190.1 GCA_001805205.1 Nitrospirae bacterium RIFCSPLOW2_12_42_9
TAGCATTAATAGGAAGTTGAATGGGTCTGGCATTGAAGACTGTCTTATAACTTCTTCTCTTCAGGTGGTTTCATGGTCCTGAAATTATAGAATAATAATAAGTCATATATTATCTTCATACCCCCTGCCATGAAAAATGGCATGCTCAATAGTGCAGGAGATGCAAGGAAAACACCGCTTAAGGCAGGTGATAACGATGACCCAACTGAACGGGCTATGTTGGTAATACCTGCTGCGGCAGAGCGTTCATCCGGACTGACAACTGCCATTGTAAAGGACTGGCGTGTCGGGACATCCATCTGGGAAATGGAATATCGCAGCATCATAACAGCTATTGCCAGATTGAGATTGGGCATGAGCGGTATCAGGCAAAGTAATATATTGGACGGGATATGTGTAAAGACCATTGTATTGATGAGGCCTATTCTTGATGCAAGACGGACTGCCAGTAAGGCTGAAACACCTGCAAGGATATTTGCACCAAAGAAAATTCCGCCGAGTGTCCCTGCGTCAACGCCAAATCTCACATAAAACCAGTATGCAAATATGCTCTGCATAATGAGTCCGCCTGCAAATGCATCCATAGAGAAAAGGGCGCTCAGCCGCAGTACTGCATTGCGTGAACGATGTAATCCAAGAAATCGTTTTATTGTCTGGATATTAGTGTGAGACTTTACTTCAACAGCAGAGGAAAGAAAGAAAAAAACCAGAAGAAGTACAAGCCCGCTTAACGTATAACCTGCTAATACAGAACGGTACGAATCAAACCGTGAAAAACCGCTTCCCTCCATTATGTGTACCATGACTCCTCCAGCCAGGGATCCGGCAGCGGTAGCAAATGATCCTACAAGGTTGTACCATGCGAATATATGAGTCCTCTGTCTGTCAGAGACGAGTTGCGTGAGCGCTGCCTGCTCTATTGACAGAAAAGGTCCTGTTTCGTAACCACTTGGACTTATTACACCAACAATAGCGGCAAGTATTAAGAAAATCGGGTTTCTGGTCATGGTAAAAACCATACCTGCCATAATCATCAAAACAGCCCCGAGAACAAGCATACGCCTTCTGCCCCTGTAATCTGCTGATGTTGTTATCCAGAGAGAGATAATAGAATCACCTATGAGGGTAAGTGTAAACAGCAGGCCGATCTCTTTTACATTAAGACCGATCTCTGCAAGGTAGAGGGCGAGGGTAACAGATAAAAATCCGTATGCAAATAATCTCGTGATGCGTGTGATAAATAAGAGTATGAGGTCAGTTTTCTTATGTTCCATAAGTCTAATCCGGATATTAGGACGATTTGGAATATTATATTATAAACAGGCGGGTAAATTATACTTCTTACAGGATACAGCCAGAGGACATCATCATCCTTTACCTTACGGGCTGTCAGGGAGAAGAGGATATCTTTGTCAATGGTCATGAAGTAGTTCTGGATGTCAAGCTGGATATAGCAGGCAGGGGGGGAAAGCCCGAAGGATTTCTCTCTATGGGTGTGGAGTTATTGCGATAACAGTGATCTGTTTTTGGCCTGGACCGTAGTACCAAAAGATTCGGTACGCTGCCGGTGTGGATTGTTCAGCATAAGCCTCAAAAACTTTCTCCCCTTTCGGACCTTTGAGGGATGTGAACTCATGGGTTTTCAGACCGGGGTGTCTTGGATTTGTAGAAAGATATTGGATGGCTTTCTTGACTGCCTTATACCTTTTAGAAAGTCCTTTGTCAGTCTTAAGCCTATTTAAGTGCTCTTGGGTTTCATCAGTGATATATATATCAAACAGTGAGAAATCTCCTACAACTCATCAATCTTGAGCTTCGTTATCCTGCCTTTAGCAGCATCTTTAAGCCCTCTGCGGACGCTCTCAAGGGCTTCTTTGTTTTTGTAAAGCCAGGCTTCTGAGGTGGGTATAATATCTATCATTGCCTTAAGTCGGGTAAGCTCCTCGATCTCAATAACAGCGGCCACTTTATGGCCCTTAGTATCTGTTATATATTGCTTAACTCTAATGAGGCCTCCCCTGCGTTGTTTTATCGGTGTGGTCATGCCGTCCCTCCCTTTTGTTTAAATATATTATATCAAATTTAACACATTTTATAAAACAGGACAGGGATAGCGCTTACTGATCAAACACTTTAAATAAGGGAAAGGATTTCAATCTGTACGCCAGTAGCCAGGGAGGATTTTAATACCAGCTATGTCTTCGTAAAGTTCTGCAGTCACTGTACTTGTTATTCTTCCTGAGACCCCTGTGCTTATTACAGTACATAGCGCACCGGGCACTGTCGGGCCATAGACCTTTATCTCATTATCTGATGTTGGATAGACCATATCAGGAATCTCTTGGGTTCCTGTATATTGACTGTTCCCATCTTCATCAAAAAATGAGGTTCCGCTTTGCATCTTCTTTGTGAATGTATCTTCAGGTGTACCACCAAATTTATCAGGATTGGAGAACCAGAAAAGTGTCTGCTCTATACCTGATTCAGCATGATAGAGAGCTTTTGCATCAGATTCAATAATCCTGGTTACTGCTGTCTCTGTATATGCAAGATAGAGGGATGATGTACCCAGGATTGTAAGGAGAAGGAGGAAGAGCAAGGCAATTAACATTACCATGCCATTTTGGTTATATATAATTCCGGAGTGTAATATACGAGATTGCATTCCTCCTCCTGTATCCATTATTTTCCTGAAGGTATATATCCCTTCTAAAGCCCTCAACTGTCAGGGAGATATTCAGGCTGCGAATAGCTGATGATTTAGCAGGCTGGTTGTTATCCTTATCCCTGTATGTGATTATAAGTCCGTTCTCTGCTATATTCTCCGCAATAGGCTCCCACCATCCCTTGTCTATCTTTCTTTGCAATGCTCTTTTGGACTTGTTATATCTGTAAGAAATGATATTTATAAGGTCGATCCTGCTGCCAGCCTGGAATGTTGATCCGAGCCCTGAAGTTATTTTTAATAAATTTGTTGTGCCATTTGCAGAGAGGGTATGTTCTTCACATTCATCAGGGTTGTTTTTATTGCAAATAATGATGACATCATTTTTATCAAATGAACTGCCGGTACCGCTGGTTATATGAAGAGTAGTATCACCATTGGATGCTGAAATGGTTAAGAAGGATTTAATATCCTTTAGATTTGTCCGGAACTCAAGCTCATCTTCCTTGAACTCAGTAATACCGTTTGATTTAGGATGAAGACCATATCCTGTTAGCATAAGCTCACGGTTCATGAGCTGCAAAGCCCCTCTCAATGTCTGTTGCATCTCTGCCTCTGTCTCCTGGGTCAAATGTATATAATGTTCTGCCAAAAAGAATCTGGTTATAACAAATGTTGCAAGGATGGTAATGGACATTGCAATCATAAGCTCTAAAAGCATATATCCCTTACAGGTATTCATTTGTTCCACCTCTGATAGGAGTTGGTCAAGCTGGAAGCTTGATCTATGGAGTTGCTAATTGCATATAGGTCACGCATCTTGCGTGACATTTTCATTTAATTATTCCCGTCAAATCTGATCGTGGTCAGTACCAGTTCCCTCTCTTTTTCTCCTTCAAACCATGTTGCAATAACCTCTATTAATGAAAGCCCTTCCTCAGGCGCATCCTTTTTAATAGACCATGTGCACTGGATATTAGATAATGATAATGTAGAGCAATTATTATTAAGGGAGTCATTAATATCAGAGCGCAGGAGTATTTCCATCTGGGCCTTTGAAGCCTGGACTGCCATAAAAGATTTCATACCATTTTTAATGCCTTTTTCTCCAATGATAAACATACCGGTAATACTCAATGCCCCAATAGAAAAAATAATGAGGGCAATCATAACCTCTATCAGGGTAAAGCCTTTCTCTTTCATTTCCAGATACCCCCGCCCCATTTCCATATCCTGACCCTCCCAGTTATTGATATTGTTATTGCCATTGTAAGGGTTTCATTATTAACAAGGTATACTGTACCCATGCTGTTAGTTCCCTGTGGGTAAAAGTTTGCTTTGTTTGATGGAAAAGTGATTCCGTCTTCCTCTGGTGTTTCGATAGGATTCCCCGGTGGTCCGAGAACCCCCGGACCAAAACCAAATCTGATTTGTGGTGGCAGATAAACCTTTCGTCCGGGCAGGTCATATGAATTGTTTTCAGGATCAAAGCTTATTGTAAAATTATCCCGCTCAATCATAGCCTTTATCTTCATTTCCCGGAGGTCAGAGGTAATATCTCTCACTGTTGTCTCAAGGTGAATTCTGTTTGAAAATGCAGTCAGATCAGGTACAGCAAGGACTGAAAGGATGCCGATGATAGCGAGCACTACCAAAAGTTCCAGGAATGTAAAACCCTTTTGATGCATAAAGTCACCTTGAAAAATGTCAGGCAAGATGCTTGACCTATAAAATAATTTATTTATGTGATTTAGAGAATAAAAGGTAAAGCCGTTAAAAATTTGATTACAATTTTTTTTGTAAATAGCCTTAACGGGTGGATGGAATAGTTCGGAATACGCTTAATGAATACCATACACTTTTATCTTTGTCAACAGTGTTTTATAGCTGACTTTTAGAAGTTCAGCGGCCCTGCTTTTATTGCCCTTTGTTAGCTCTAAAGTTGATCTTATCGCACGGCTCTCTGCTGCCCTTATGACTGAAGCAACTATCTCTCCCAGGCCACCCCCTAATGAAGATGCATCCCTTGTCTTAACATCAATCAACCCAAGATGTTCGGGTAATATCTTTGATCCATCGCACATAATCATGGCCCGCTCAATACAATTTTCGAGTTCACGAATATTCCCCTTCCATGGCTGCTGTATTATCAATTCCATTGCAGCATCTGATATCTCCTGTACATGCTTTTTAAGCTCCCTGTTATAGATAGATATGAAGTGATAAACAAGGGATGGAATATCCTGTCTCCTGTCACGCAGAGGAGGGAGTGTTATTGGAAATACGCTGAGACGGTAATAAAGGTCTTCCCTGAAGGACTTATCTTTGATTGCAGTCTCAAGGTCTCTGTTGCTTGCCGCGATTATCCTTGTATCAATGTGTATCTTCTTGTTCCCGCCAACCCGCTCGATCTCTTCTCCCTGGAGTACACGAAGCATCTTTGCCTGAAGGCCAAGGTCCATCTCCCCTATTTCATCAAGAAATATAGTCCCCTTATTAGCAAGCTCAAATTTACCAAGCCTCTTTTCTGTTGCACCTGTAAATGCCCCCTTCTCATGCCCGAACAACTCGCTCTCAAGCAGTTCTTTTGGAATGGCAGCACAGTTTATCGCAACGAACGGGCCATCCCTATGGAGACTTAGTTGATGGATGGTCTTTGCAAAGACCTCTTTTCCTGTTCCGCTTTCCCCTAAAAGAAGAACAGTAACCTTGCTCTCAGCCACTTTCTTTGCCAGGCTCAGGACCTCAAGAAAATTCGGGCTGTTACCCACTAATATTGATACATCCTTTTCCTTCCCTTCTTTCAATAAGATATTCTCTGTAAGGAGGCGCTGCTTCTCAAGTGCCCGGCCTATTAATAAGATTAGATGTTCCGGGTCAAATGGTTTTGTAATAAAATCATAGGCGCCTTCTTTAACTGCCTTTACAGCATCTTCAATAGTACCAAAGGCAGTCATAATTATTACAGGGATAAAAGGGTTATGTTCCCTTGTTGCATGAAGCACCTCAATACCTGTACCTGACGGGAGGCGGAGGTCGCTTAATACAAGATCTATACTTTCCCCTTGCATGTTTTCAATACCGGCAGGTTTATCTCTGGCTAAAAGAACCTTGTACCCTTCAGAAGTAAGGGCCTGGTTCAGCATCTTTGCCATCGACTCATTATCTTCTATTAGCAGGATTGTGGCCATGGTAAATACACCTTGAAGGTTGTTCCAGCTCCTTCTCTGCTCTCCACCTTGATTGTACCGCCATGCGCAAGTATGATCTTATGCACAAGGGCTAAACCCATACCTGTGCCGCGTGGTTTCGTTGTATAAAATGGGAGAAATATCTTTTCCATCAGATCTTTTGGAATGCCCATCCCTGTATCAGAGATAAGTATATCAACTCCTTCTCCCCTGATATCAGATTTCGGAATATTAATCCCCCTTTCGGGATATGCAGACACAACCCCTGCTTCTGAAATGACAGATGGTTTCTGACTCCTGATCTCTATTCTCAGAGATCCTCCATCCGGCATTGATTCAACCGCATTCTGGAAGATATTCTGTAATGCCTGTCTCAGCAATACCTCGTCTGCATATACAGGGACTAAATCAGGGGCATTTATATCAATATCTAATTTAATATCCGGAGAGTTGGAGATCGTAATATCGAGGGCTTTTCTTACTATACCATTTAAATCTACATGTGCAAGGGATGGCGCTATAGGCTTTCCATAATTTAACAACTCTTTGATAATCAGGTCCATGGAGTTTATCTCTGTAATTATGGTTGATATGACCTCCCTGGCTGATTCATCCTCTTTTAAACTTTTAGACAGGATCTTTACAAATCCGAGTATCGTGCCCATTGAATTTCTGAACTCGTGTGCTATACCTCCTGACATCTCTCCCAGCATAGCGAGCCGTTTTTTCAGTTCCCCCTGTTCTCTTAACATCCTTATCTCAGTAAGGTCTGTAAACACAATAATTATTCCAAGTTGTTTTCCGTCTTTATCTTTAAGGGGAGAGGTAGAAAGTCCGACCCATGTATTTGTTAATCCCTTACCCTGTAATTCTACCTCCTGTCTTGATTTGAACCTTCCGGAGGAAAATGCCTCTTCGAGAAGGATACACAGGGTATTGTCCGGACCAAATGCCCCGACACATGATAACCCGAGAACATCCCCTCTCCTTTTCTTAAGTATACGTTCAGCCGCATGATTAAAGGTGGTAATCTTCCTCTCCATATTAAAAGTAATAACACCACTCCCAACAGACCTCAATATGTCTTCATTGTATATCTCTGCAACAGAGGCCCGGTTCTCTGCATGGCTGCGGAGTCTCTCCAGCTCTTCTTCTTTTTCCTTCAGCTTGTTTATAAGTGTGCTGAATGTATCAATAACAAATTCAACATTCTCTTTCTTAGTAGTTGGTATATCTTTTGTTTCATCAACTGATAAAAGGCCCTTTCGTGTTGTCAGAACTGCCCGGAGAATAAAGTAGAGGGCAACACCTGCACCCATAATCCCAAGAATGAAGGCCACTAATGTCATAGACTCATCCCTATGTACCATTCAATTATCTCTCTGTTAAAGAATAGACTTAATATCCCGCCGAGTGATAAGAATGGCCCAAATGGTACAGGATATTTCCTCCCCTTTCCCAGGTAGATCATCAGGGCGATGCCTACTACAGAGCCAATAAAAGAAGAAAGTATTATAGTTATTATAACGTCCATCCACCCTAAGAATGCACCTATCATTGCTATAAGCTTTATATCTCCGCCCCCCATGCCGCCACGGCTTACAACAGCAATGATAAAAAAGATAGAACCGCCAAGGAGTGCCCCTACAACAGAACCTTTTATCCCTGTTGGGAGAATAAAGGCACTGGCAATAAGACCTGCAATGATCCCGGGTAATGTAATTACATCCGGAATTATCTTAAAATAGATATCTATGACGCTGACAATGAGGAGTGCAGAAAACAGGATAGCATAGAAAGCAGATTCTATTATAAAACCAAATTTCAGGATAATTAATAGATATCCAATGCCGTTTAATATCTCAACTAATACATATTGAAAGGATATGGGGGTTCCGCAGGACCTGCACCTTCCCCTTAATATAATAAAACTGATAACAGGTATATTGTCATAAAACTTAACAGGACTTTTACAATTCGGGCAGTGGGACCCGGGGGTTATTATAGATTGTTCTAATGGAAGGCGGTATATGCATACATTAAGAAAACTCCCGATTACAGCGCCCAATATAAAGATAAAAAGGCCGATTAATGTCATTATTGAAGATACCTTTGCTTGACATGCATATTCAATGCATTATAATCATGGCAATATAATCATGCAAGTATAGAAATTAAAAGGGAAAAGAATCATGGCTTATAGGGTAACTGTTATAGGTGCAGGGAGCTGGGGGACAACCCTTGCAATTCTCCTTTCGGATAAAGATAATGAGATAAGGTTGTGGGTTTATGAGAAGGACCTTGCAGATATTATTAAAGATAAAAGGGAAAACACGATTTATCTCCCTGGTCATATTATACCCGAAAATATACATCCTACAAACAATCTCAAAGATGCAATTTATTCATGTGATGTTATAGTCTCGGTTCTACCCTCTCACGCCGTGAGAAATATATTCACAAGCCTCAGGGCAGATATGCCTGATATCCCAATAATCAGTGCATCAAAAGGGATAGAAATAGATACACTCCAGACAATATCCCAGATCTTATGTGACATATTTTCATCATCAATACTAAGGAACTTTGCCTGTATATCAGGGCCGAGCTTTGCAAATGAGGTTGTCAAAAGACTCCCTACTGCCATAACAGTTGCATCTTATGATGAACATCTTGGGAAAAATATTCAGAGGCTTTTTGCAAGGCCATATTTCCGTGTTTATACAAACCCCGATGTGATTGGTGTCGAGATAGGAGGGTCTTTAAAAAATGTAATTGCTATAGCCACCGGATGCTCTGATGGTCTTGGTTTCGGGCATAATACACGTGCTGCATTGATTACAAGGGGACTTGCAGAGATAAAGAGACTCGGAATGGCTATGGGTGGCCAGGCAGCTACATTCTATGGACTTTCAGGTATAGGAGACCTGGTGCTGACCTGCACCGGTGAGCTGAGCAGGAACAGGACATTGGGGTATAAGTTAGGACAGGGTATGAAACTAAGTGAGATATACTCGGAGATGTCCGGGAGGGGTATGATAGCAGAGGGCGTCAAGACAGCAAAGGCGGCCTTTGAGCTCTCAAATAGATATAATATCTCGATGCCGATCACTCATGAGATATACAACCTTTTATACGAAGAAAAAGATGTGCATCAGGTTGTTCATGACCTTATGATGCGGGAGATAGGAGGAGAATGAAACCGGAGGAGATAGAGAAGATACTGAGGTTTGTTAAAGAGGGCAGACTCAGTGTAGAAAACGCGTTAGAACGACTGAAACATCTTCCGTATGAGAATATTGAATTTGCCAGAATAGATCACCACAGGCATCTGCGACAGGGTATGCCAGAGGTTATCTACAGCGAGGGGAAGAGGGTAGACCAGGTTGTAAAAATTGCTCAAAAGATACTTGAAAAAAAGGGGGATATTATTGCAACGAGGGCGGATAGTAATATATACGAGGCGCTTAAGGCTATAGATAAAAGGGTGGAGTACAATGAGCAGGGGAGGGTTGTAACAATAATACATAAGAAGAAAGAGGTTTCAAAGGGTACTGTACTTATAATATCCGGGGGTACTGCTGACCTTCCTGTGGCCGAGGAGTCGCGTGCTGTGCTTGATGCGCTGGGGAGTAAGGCAGAAACCCTGTACGATGTTGGTGTAGCCGGCATACACCGGTTACTTGACAATCGTGAGGTTATCCATAAATCCCGTGTGATAATTGTGGTTGCCGGAATGGACGGCGCCCTGGCAAGTGTGGTCGGAGGGCTTGCATCTCAACCAGTAATAGCAGTGCCCACAAGCAGCGGGTATGGTGCGAGTTTTGGCGGGATTGCAGCGCTTCTTACAATGCTTAACAGTTGTGCTGCAGGTGTAGCGGTGATGAATATAGACAACGGTTTTGGCGCGGCCTGCCTTGCGCATAAAATAAACACATTATGAAGATAGCATACTTTGACTGTTTTTCAGGGGTCAGCGGGGATATGATACTCGGCGCATTAGTGGATGCGGGCGCCCCGTTTGAGAAACTGAAAGAGGGTTTATCTCAATTGAATCTTGAAGGATATGCAATAACGGCATCAACTGTACTGAAAAAGGGGATAAGGGCCACAAAGGTAGATGTGGTGATTGATAGCAGAGACCTTCCTGGCAGGCCATTTAAAGACCTTCGCGATATAGTCACTGAGAGCAGACTCGAAGCTTCAATAAAAGAGAGGAGCCTTTCCATCTTCCGGAGTCTCGCTGAGGCAGAGGCTGTTGTACATAATTGCCCTGTTGAAGAGGTACACTTCCACGAAGTCGGGCACATCGATACTATTGTTGATATAGTCGGTGCTGTAATTTGCCTTGATTTGCTTGGAATAGAAAAGGTTGTCTCGTCTCCCATAGATACCGGAAGCGGATATGTAGAGATGTCACATGGCAAATTCCAGGTCCCGGCACCTGTTACCTCGGAACTCCTCAAAGATGCACGCATATATTCAAGCGGCATAGAACGCGAGCTAACAACACCAACAGGTGCAGCGATAATAACATCCATCACTTCTTCGTTCCGGCCGCTCCCTGAGATGAGACTGACTAAAGCTGGATACGGGGCAGGGGGTTGGGACCTTTCTGAAAAGGCAAATATACTGAGGGTCTTAATTGGAGAGGATGAGCAGGTCTATGATATGGACGAGGTAGTGCTCCTTGAGACAAATATTGATGATATGAATCCACAGATATATGAATATTTGATAGAGAAACTAATGCAGGCCGGTGCACTCGATGTTTATATAACTCCTACTTTAATGAAAAAGAGCAGGCCGGCAAATATACTCAGCATACTTGCAAACATAGAGGATATGCATGAAATCAGGAAGTTGGTGTTTAAGGAGACTACTACACTCGGTATCAGGATTAACAAGATGGGGCGCTCTGTCCTGAAAAGAGAAATAAAGGAGGTTGAGACTCCTTATGGGAGGGTAAGGATTAAGATAACAAGTAACATTAATAATGTGATAAATATTATACCTGAATATGAAGATTGTAAAAGGATAGCATTTGAGACAGGGATACCTGTCAGGGAAATAATGGAGCTTGTAAAAAAGAGTGTCAGGCAGGATGCCTAATAACATCCCCCTTCTGCCTGATGAGACCCTTGACGTTATCGAAGATATCCGGATAATCCAGAAGAAGAAAGGGCACCGTTTTACTACTGATTCCATCCTCCTTGCAAGGCACTCTTCTCCAAAGAGATACACAAAGGTATTAGAGCTCGGTACAGGGTGCGGAGTTGTATCCATGCTGTTGGCCAGAATGGATCCTGCAATCCGGATTACTGCAGTGGAAATCCAGAAAGAAGTTGCTGAAATGGCAATACGAAATGTGCGGCTTAACAATATGGAATCGCGTATTACTATATTAAACAGGGATATAAAAGATCTGCCTGGGATATTACCTTCATCAAATTTTGATTACATAATAACTAATCCTCCTTATCGTTCTCCTGATGCAGGTCGTACAAGTCCTGTCAGGGAGCGGGCCATTGCAGGACAAGAGTTTGCAGTAACAATAGGAGATATCATGAAGGTAAGTCAATACCTCCTCAAGATAAAGGGTAGATTGAGTTTGGTATATGCTGCCGAGAGATTGGTTGATCTTTTTTCAGAGATGCGCAATTACAGGATAGAACCTAAGAAATTAATCTTTATCCCTACAAGAAAAGATGGGGAAGTACGGCCTGTATGGGTTGAAGGGGTGAGGGAAGGAAAGCCTGGTATAAAGATATTTGTTTCAGACCTTACCTGATAGAATGGACTCAAGCTCTTCACCCTCGATTACCTCTTTATCAGAAAGGGTCTTTGCGAGTCTCTCAAGCATATCCCTCTTTTCCTCTAAAAGCCTGTATACCCTCTCATATGTATCCTTAATCAATTTCTGTATCTCCTCGTCTATAATCTGTGCTGTCCGTTCACTGTATTTTCTGAACGAAGGCTGATACAGACCTGCCAGAAACTGCTGACGTGATGTCACATCAAAAACAAGCGGGCCCAATTTTTCACTCATGCCATATTCCTTTACAATCTTTTCTGCTATGTCAGTCGCCCTTTCAAGGTCATTTGCCGCCCCGGTTGATAGTTCCTTAAATACGAGATACTCCGCAGCCCTCCCACCGAGTAATACAGCCAGCTTTGACATGAGCTCTGAATATGTCATGAGATATCTGTCTTCAGTTGGTAACTGGAGTGTATATCCCAGTGCTGAAACTCCTCTTGGTATAATAGACACACGGTGAACCTTGTCTGTTCCAGGGAGTGAGGCTGCTGCAATTGCATGCCCTGATTCATGATATGCAACGATCTTCTTCTCTTTAGGGTTGATCACACGGCTCCGTTTTTCAAGCCCTGCTATTATCCTGTCTATGGCCTCTTCAAACTCTGCCATACTGACTCCTCTTTTCCTGCGCCGTGCAGCAAGCAGCGCTGCCTCATTTGCAATGTTTGCAAGGTCAGCGCCTACAAAGCCGGGTGTCCTTGCTGCTATTACTGACAGTTCAACATCCGGCTCCAGCTTCATACTCTTTGTATGAACCTTGAGTATTGCCTCCCTCCCCTTTATATCCGGTCTGTCCACAACTACGTGCCTGTCGAATCTCCCAGGCCTGAGCAGCGCAGGGTCCAATATCTCCGGCCTGTTTGTTGCTGCAAGTATTATGACACCCTTCTTTGTATCAAAACCATCCATTTCCACAAGGAGCTGCTGCAGTGTATGCTCCCTCTCTTCATGGCCGCCTGGAATAGGTGCTGCAGCGCGTGCCTTCCCAAGGGCATCTATTTCATCAATAAAGATAATACAAGGCGCAAGTTTCTCTGCCTGCTGGAACAGGTCCCTTACCCTTGCTGCACCAACGCCGACAAACATTTCTATAAAATCAGAACCGCTCATGCTCAGGAAGGCCACACCTGCCTCTCCTGCGACTGCACGGGCCAGTAATGTCTTCCCTGTCCCTGGCGGGCCTACAAGTAAAATACCTTTAGGAATATGGCCGCCTATTGATGTAAACCTCTGAGGCTCTTTTAGGAAATCTATGACCTCCTCCAGCTCTTCCTTTGCCTCATCACAACCCGCTACATCAACAAAGGTAGTCCCTGTCTTACTCTCCACGTATACCTTTGCCTTTGATTTTCCTATCTGCATCATATCTCTTGCAGGACTGATCTTTCTGAGTACAAATATCCATATCAGGAGGGGGACAATGAAGATCGCACTCCAGAAGATCACCTCACCCCATGCGCTCTTTTTCTCAATACCGCCGGAATATTCAATGCCAAGTGATTCGAGCTGATTTACAAGACCAGTGTCTTCAACCCTTATGGTTTCGAAACGTTCAGGTTTCGCAGGCTTACCGGAAGGTATCTTCTTTCCCGGTAATAATTCCTCCCATGACATACCCTTCAATTCTCCTCTTATATTCGCCGGGGTAATAACGAGATTATCAACCTTCTTCCTTGCAACGAGTTCTTTAAATCTGCTGTATGGTATCTCTTCCCCTTTTTGGGGCTGGCTAATCAGAAATGTAGAGATAATGATATATAATAAAAGTGCAATGCCAATATAAATAAGCGAGAACTTGAACTTCGGTCCTGTCTCACCAAGCTTTGTTTCTTTTTTCCCCGGCTTTCTTTTATTATTAGCCATAATCCAGAATTAAGATGTTTTACTGAATATCTTGAGGGAGGTGCTGTGTACATGCCTTACTTTGTCACCAGGTCTGATATATGGCAAAGCACTCTTTACTGCCCGGGCGCCATCTGAGAATCCTGTAAGGATCAATTTCAACTTGCCTGGATAGTTTGCGATATCCCCCACAGCAAAGACCCCCTTCCGGTTTGTCTCCATATTGAGATTAACCTTAATGCGGCTGTCATCTATATCAAGTCCCCACTTCTCTATTGGGCCGAGATCAGAGGTAAATCCGAGCATAAGCAGCAATGCATCTGCCCTGAGATCTGCCTCTTTTCCAGTTCCATCGATTATTCTAATACCTTTTATAGCCTCATCACCGTAAACTTCTTTGACCTCAAATGGTGTAAGAATCTTTATTCTTCCTCTCTTTGCAAGTTCACCGATCTGTTGTATGGTATTTGGATGGGCCCTGAAGGTATCCTTCCGATGAACGAGTGTCACTCCTCTTGCAGTATCGATAAGGTTAATAACCCAGTCAAGAGCAGAATCTCCGCCGCCAACTATTATTACATCTTTCCCTTTAAAATACCCCTTTTCCCTGATAAAATAATGGACACTATTTCCTTCGAACCTTCCTACCTCAGGCAATCCAAGGCTGCGCGGTTTAAAAGCACCGAGACCTGCGGCAATAATTATTGCCTTTGATAAGTATACCCCTTTGTCTGTAGAAACCTCGAATAGTGTTTGTGCTGGTCCTTCACTGCTGATTTTATCAACAATACTTACTACAGTCTCATTGAGACGAAGTTCAGGTGAGAATTGGTTTGCCTGTCCGAATAGATTCCTTGCGAGATCCTTTGCAGTAATCCTTGTAAAACCTGGTACATCAAAAATATATTTCTCCGGGTACAGCGCTGAAAGCTGACCACCTGACTCTGGCAGGCTGTCGATTATGCGCACTGAAGCCTCATGCATCCCTGCCTCAAATGCTGTAAAAAGACCAGAAGGTCCGGCACCGATTATTGTGATATCTTTTATGCTTTCATCAGACATGTTTCTTGATAGTGAACCCCATATCATCTACTATACCAAAGTCTACATGCAGGACATTACCATCCCCGTCCATCTCACTAACCTCTACATAGCTGGCCTTATCTTTATGGATAAGGTTGCCTGCAGAATCTGTAAAATAGAGGTATGCGTAATCACCGCCATGAGGTGTGCCGCCTTCATAACGATAGACACCTTCTGATTCCTCAAAAAGTACGCAATTTCCACCTGCTGCTATTGCCTCGCATCCTATACACTGGCAAAAAAACCCCTCCTCTGATGGCTGCATATTGCATCTTGGGAAACGCATATTGCCTCCTTCTAAATTCTTGAGTATACTAATCTTATAATACCATGAACTAAAAATAAACTCTGCAGTTTGAAAAGTCAATAAAGCCACTTAATAGGGACACTATAAAACTATTGCCGAAAGGGATAAGCTCCGACTAATTTTACACAAGTTATTCCTATACTGATCTACGCTTGGTATAAATATTGCAAACATTATTAAAATCAAAAACAGGAGAAATAAAGTGGACCATCTATCAGCATTAGAAAACAAAAGCATATTTATTATCAGAGAGGCATATTATAAATTCAAAAACATAGCCATATTATGGTCTGTGGGTAAGGACTCCACCACACTATTATGGCTATGCAGGAAGGCGTTCTTTGGTAAGATACCATTCCCTGTTATTCATATTGATACAGGTTATAAATTCCCGGAGATGTATCAGTTCCGCGATGAGTATGCAAAGAAATGGGGGCTTGACCTCATAATTGGTAGGAATGATGAGATGATTAAGGCCGGTATGGGGCCAAACAAAGGAGCCAAAATAGATTGTTGCTCTGAACTCAAGACCAATGCCCTGAAACAGATGATTTCCAAATATCATTTAAAGGCAATACTGGCAGGCATTAGAAGAGATGAACATGGAATTCGTGCAAAGGAGAGATATTTCTCTCCACGGGATGAGCAATTCAAATGGAACTATGAGAACCAGCCTGCAGAGTTGTGGGACCAGTATAAATCAATGGCAGAAGAAGACACGCATTTTCGCATCCATCCTCTGCTTCATATGACTGAATTGGACATCTGGGAATATACAAAGAGGGAGAATATACCTATTGCCGATTTATATTTCAGTAAAAATGGTAAGAGATATCGCAGCCTCGGGTGCGTTCCGTGCTGCAATCCCGTAGAATCTACGGCAAGCAATGTCGATGAGATAATTGAAGAGATAAGGACATCCGATACAGCAGAACGTGCAGGCAGGGCGCAGGACAAAGAAGATGTATACACAATGCAAAAATTAAGGGCCCTCGGATATATGTAAATGATGTAT
>MHER01000191.1 GCA_001805205.1 Nitrospirae bacterium RIFCSPLOW2_12_42_9
TCTGTTACTGACAGGCTGTCTCAGGAGGGTAGTTCTTCTTTAATCAGTGAACTGAAAGAACTTATCCCTGAGGAATTAAAGGGTATAGGAAAGTGGGCTGTTCCTATAAATGTAGATAATAAACTTACTGCTGTACTGATCTTAGGCGGCGGGAATGAGCCTGAAATATTTCAGTTGCAAAAAGAATGCATTGAATTTATCTCCGGATATGTTTCTCTTCTACTTTCAAATTATTATAACAGATTACAGATGCAGGAGATGAAGAGCCATTATGAGGACTTGATAATAAAGACAGAGATAGCAGAAAGGTTGGCGTCACTTGGTACTATAGCCGCCGGTCTTGCCCATGAGATCAAAAATCCACTCGTCTCTATAAAGACTTTAGCTGAGCTCCTTCCTGAGAGGTTTGAAGACCCTGAATTCAGGACATATTTTACTAATATTGCCATAACAGAGATAGACAGGATAGAGTGTATAGTCTCTGATCTGCTCGATTTTGCGAAGTCTTCCGAGCCCAGGTTTGAACCGTTAGATCTTAACAGATTTTTAGACAGCATAATCTTAATGTTATCTTCACAACTTACGAAAAGAAAGATTATTGTTTTAAAGAGGCTGCCTGAAGATCTTCCAATAATTTATGCTGATCATTCTCAAATCAAACAGGTTTTACTGAATTTATTCATAAATAGTATGGAGGCTATGCCTGATGGCGGAGAGATTACTGTGGAGGTTATAAGGGATGATGGTGTGCCGGATGATGAAAAGGTTATTATCAGGATAAAAGATACTGGTTATGGGATAAAGGATGATGATAAAATACATCTTTTTAAACCCTTTTTTACAACCAAGGGTAGTGGTACCGGCCTTGGTCTTTCTATCTGTAAGCGGATTATAGAGAAACATAATGGTGAAATAAATGTTGAAAGTGAATACAATAACGGGACTGCCGTCTCCTTTAGATTGCATGTCAGGAAACAGTAAATGCCTTATGGAAGGGGGGATACTTGAAAATACTGCTGCTGATAACACCATCAGAAGATATAGTGGAGAAGTTCAGGTTAAGCCTTAAGGACGAATATATTGTTCTGACTGCATACAGTTTTGAACAGGGCTCTGACCTGATACGGCCGGATCAGATTAATCTTATCGCAATAGATATAACAATATCTGAGTCAGATAAGATTAAATCCTGGTTTGCGAGGCACAGGAATATCCAGGATATTATGTGGCTTGGTATTGTTTCTTCAGATATATCAGAAGAGGAGCTGGGGAAATACAGTAGTATATTCCATGAGATAATCTGTACACCCATTTCCCGGAACAGACTTAAAATAGCAATAAAGAATATTCAGGAAAGGCTGGATATCCTGAGTGAAAACAAGCATCTGAAACTACTCTCAATTGCGTATACTGAAAAGGAAAGAGATACTGAAAGTGTTATCCGGCTGTCTCCCGGCCCCCTTGAGAAGGCAGTGCCATTATTTCGCACCTTTACAGCAAGCCTTGATCTCGACAAGTTAATTGATCTGTTTCTTGATGCAGTTACAGATGTAGTAGGTGTGAGCAGGATATCCTTTCTTCTTTACAATAAGGAGGATGATGTTTACAGGGTAAAGGCATCAAGGGGGATACACCCTGATATCTCCTCCAGGATATATCTTACACCTGATAGTGGAATGATCTTATGGCTTTCAACAAGGGGAAGGATATTGAGGCGTGATAAAGTTGAAGGGGATGTGGTAAGTAAGGGTATCCTTATAAGGGCATTCAGGGAGATGGAGGTGCTCCAATCTGTTGTTGGTATTCCAATAATGTATGAGGGAAAACTTCTCTGCATATTAAATCTTGACAGAAAGATTACCAGTGAACCGTATAGCAGTATGGAACTTGAAAAGTTGTTTATACTTTCAAACTATTTTGGCAAGGCTATACAGGACATATATAAATACAACATTATATGCAATCAAAAAGAATACACCCAGAAGATCCTCGAAAGGATGGGGACAGGGGTTATTACTGTTAATGAAAAAGAAGAGATAATTATCTTTAATCCAAAGGCAGAGGAGATATTGAAAGAAAAGGCAGCAGATATTAAAGGGAGGCCTGTTGAGGTCCTGCCTGAACCAATAACAAGATTAATCAGGGAAACCATTAGGGATAAAAAGGCATATAATAAACATGAGGTTATATCTGAAGAGGATAATTTATATGTTGAAGTGGATACATATGGATTGTATGATATTTCAGGTTTACTGATAGGCGGCGTAATACTTTTAGAAGATATTTCTGCGAGGGAGGAATTAAGCAGGGAAAAGAAGAAGGGGGAAAACCTTCAGTTATTAAATGAGCTTGTCGGAAGGATGGCGCATGAGCTAAGAAACCCACTTGTTGCTGTGAGGACTTTTACTCAGCTTATGAAAGACCGATATAGTGATCCTGAGTTTCAGGACTTCTTTTTTTCTACTGTTACAGGCGAGGTTGAGAAATTAAACAGCCTTATAGAAAAATTGATTGCTTTTGCACATCCAATAGAGTATAAATTTGATATAGTGGATCTGGGTGAGGTCCTGGATAACAGTCTTGAGTCAATCCTCAGGGCTGTAAAAACATCAAATATTCAGCTTATTAAAAACTATACCCCCGGGATTTTTAAGATCCGTGCAGATAACAAACAGATATATAAGGCTTTCTCTTATATATTACAGAACTCTTTCAATGCGATGCAATCAGGTGGTACCCTTACAATGAATGTTGAATCTGTCTTAAAGGATGCTACTATAAAAATATCTGTAAAAGACACAGGCAGGGGTATCCCCCCCGAGGATTTTAAAAAGGTCTTTGATCCCTTTTATACAACACCGGAAAAGGGGATCGGGCTTGGTCTTCCATTGAGTCAGAAGATAATAGAGGAACATGGTGGTAAAGTCTCTGTTAGCAGCGTGTTTAATCACGGTACTACATTAACAATCCTGCTGCCCATTGCAGCCCAGACAGAAGAGGAGGTGTAGATGGAAGAAAATATCTGCATACTCGTTGTTGATGATGAGGTGGGCCCGCGTGAAGCCCTGCGTATGATCCTGAAAAACAGATTTGAGATTGTTACGGCGAAGAACGGTGAAGAGGCTATCGGGGTTTTAAATGAGAGGGAATTTACTGTTGTGATTGTTGATATTAAAATGACCGGGATGGACGGACTGCAACTCTTAAAGAAGATAAAAGAGGTAAAGTCAGATATTGAAGTTATTATCATGACTGCATATGCCAGTGTAGAGACTGCAAAAAACGCCCTCCGTTATGGTGCATTGGACTATCTCATTAAACCTTTTGACCACAGGGATGTGATTGATATAGTAGAGAAAGGGATAAACAAAAGGAAGGAACATATAAAAACAAAGCAGGAGCTGAAAAGATTACATATAGCTACTACAGAACTTTCAAAAGAGATTGAAGGGGCTAAACGGGACATTGAGAATCATTATGCAAGCACTGTAAAGGCATTGCTTGCTGCTATAGATGCGAAAGATCACTATACAAGGGGCCATTCCGAGAGGGTTTCACGGTTTTCAGCATTCCTTGCAGAGAGGGTCGGGTTTCCCAATGATAAAATATTGGCGCTTGAGCAGGCTGCACTTATACATGATATTGGAAAGATAGGGGTAGAGGGTAATATATTAAATAAACGGGGTGTATTAAATACATCTGAATTTGAAGAGATAAAGAAGCATCCTGCAATAGGCTCAAGGATAATAGACTCTGTGGAGTTCCTCCGTGAGATGAGACCGGTTATTCTATGTCACCATGAACGGTTTGATGGCACAGGATTCCCTGAAGGTTTAAAAGGTGAGGCCATTCCAATAAGTGCAAGGGTTGTTGCAATAGCAGATGCTGTGGATGCCATGATGTGCGACAGGCCTTATCGTTCAGCGCTAAAGCTCGATCATGTCAGGAAGGAGTTCTCTGCTATGGCAGGCAAACAGTTTGACCCCGGGATAGTTTCAGAAGTCCTTACCGGCGGGCTTCTTGAAAGCTATGCAGGAATTTTTGATTACCAACATACAGGAGGATGATAATGAATAAAAAGATTTTAGTTATTTCTCTGGGTATTTTAATAACATTAACAGTGATTATATCATCTTTAGCGATATCATCTGCTGCTGATAAATCATCTAAAAGTGATAATACAGAGAAAGCGATACAAGAATTGAAAAAAGAGCTACAGGATCTGAAGAAAGATATGCAGGATTTAAAAGCGGGGATAGAAGATATAAAGACAAAACTTACTGCAAAACCGCCGGCTCAGCCTCCTCAGGAGCAGCAGGTGGAGGCCATAGTCAGCGTAGATGACGATCCATATATAGGTAGTGAAGATGCGCCGGTTACTATCATTGAGTTCTCTGATTTTCAATGTCCATTCTGCGGACGTAATTATAAAACTACTTTACCTGAGATAAAAAAGGAATATATAAGCACAGGAAAGGTCAAATATGTATTCAGGGATTTTCCACTTGAGTTTCACAAGAATGCACCAAAGGCTTCTGAGGCGGCCAATTGTGCCGGAGACCAGGACAAATACTGGGAGATGCATGATAAGTTATTCGATAATCAGAATGCAATTATGGTGGAAAACCTGAAACAGTATGCGGTTGATATCGGTTTGCAGACTGATACATTCAATTCCTGTCTTGACAGCGGCAAATATGCTGAAGAGATAACCAGGGACCTTGAAGATGGTAAAAAGGCCGGTGTTACCGGTACTCCGAGCTTCTATATTGGAAAGACCAAAGGAAAAGAAAAAGAGGTGCTTGGCAAAAAGATAACAGGCGCAAGACCATATGCATCGTTCAAACAGGTTATAGACCAGCTCCTTACCGAGCCTGTGAAATAAAATTAATTGGTTTCAAAGAGGGCGTCAACAAACTCTCTTGCATTGAAATCCCTCAGGTCTTCGATGCCTTCTCCGACACCTATCATCTTAATTGGTATCCTGAGCTCCTCTGATATGCTGAGGATAATCCCGCCTTTTGCAGTACCGTCTAACTTTGTCAGCACTATACCTGTTATACCAATATCCTTGCTGAATATCCTTGCCTGTACAAGAGAGTTCTGCCCTGCTGTTGCATCGAGTACAAGGAGTACCTCATGAGGGCTGCCAGGGTGTTCCCTCTCGAGGATCCTTCGAATCTTCTTTAACTCTTCCATAAGGTTTGTCTTGGTATGGAGCCTTCCTGCCGTATCAACAATGAGTACATCAACCCCTCTTGTCTTTGATGCAGCAAGGGCATCAAAAACCACTGCAGCAGGGTCTGCACCGTTTGAATGACGTATTACAGCAGCTCCGCTCCTCTCTCCCCAGATAGTGAGCTGTTCTATTGCAGCGGCCCTGAATGTATCAGCGGCTGCTATGATAACCTTTTTCCCCTCTCCCCTTAATTTATCTGATAATTTACCAATTGTTGTTGTCTTTCCGGTTCCATTTACACCAATGATCAGGACTACTGCCGGCCTTGCATCAGGCAGCTTCAGGGCACCTTCATGTTCTGTTAAGATATTAAGCATCTCCTCTTTCAGGGCATCCTTCACATCTTCAGGCTCGCTCCCCCTTGCCTTTTTCACCTTTTCAATCAGCCGTTCCGCTACGATGGCACCGGTATCAGATGAGATCAGTATCTCCTCCAGTTCTTCCAATAAGATGGGATCAGCCTTTTTCCACCTTGTAAGAAGAGAGTCTATATTGCCTACAAGTTTATCCTTTGTGCGTATTAATTTATTACTTAGCTTTGTAAAGAAATTCATAAGACCTCATCCGAATATTTGAAACAGAAGTACTGTTATAACAGTACCTAATAGCGCTCCGAGTATAATCTCTCTTGTTGTATGTATCCCAAGGGATACCCTGCTTGAGGCTACCATAAAAGCCAGTATAAAAGACAGGATTGAAATTAGTGCATTCTTTGTCAGGAAGGCAATAGAAGTACCTATAGAGAAGGATACTGCTGAATGCCCGCTCGGCAGCCCCCCATAGAAAGGTCTGCCGGTCTTGCTGTGGGCCTTGGTGAGTATCACAGCAATTATAACTAAGATTACAGATATCAGAGTAAGATGTTCTGAGGCCACTTCTATATATATAACAATATCTGTAAATGGTGACTTTATGTATGGATAGAGGATAAGGTAACCTGTAACAACAGCGCCCAAAGATACCATGAATACTGCGCCTGCTGCCACATCCTTTGCAATCTTTGCAAGGGGGTTAAACTCTGGCGATACAAGATCAATGATTGCCTCTATGGCAGTATTGAATATTTCAGACAGGAGGACTAACAGGATAATAAAGCTCAGTATAAGAAATTCAAGGCGCGTAACTCCAAGAAGGAGGCTTATCAATATTATAGCCCCTGCAGCCCAGAGGTGATATCGCATATGCTTCTGGGTTTTTGCTGCATAAAGAATACCTTCCATTGCCAGGTTAGCGCTTTCGATAAAATTTCTCGGTTTCATATCCTCGATATTATGAAGTTTTCTTTTCTCTTCATCCTTTTCTCTTCAAGAGAAGATATTTCATGGTCATATCCTATCAGATGGAGAATTCCATGGGTTAATAGAAACAATAATTCAGTATTTGGTGAATGACCCTGTTCCTCTGCCTGCCTGTGGGCCTTTTCCATTGATATAACAATGTCCCCTAATAATCCCTCTTCTTTTTTCCCCTCTCCCTTCCCTCTCCCCAGCGGGGAGAGGGACAGGGTGAGGGGAAAGGCGAGTACATCTGTAGGTCTGTCAATCCCTCTGTATCTTTTATTAAGGCGCCGGATCCTTTTGTTGTTCACGATGAGGATACTTAGTTCAGTATTATCCAGACCGCAAAGTGTCAGGATGGTCCTTGCCTTCCCCTTAATCATACGCTCATCTACTTTGTGTTTTTTCTGCAGGTTTCTTAATTCTATGTTCACGATCTTTTGGTCTTTTTTACCCTGGGGCTTCTAACAGTAAATATCTCATAGGCCTTAATAATATCCTGAACCAGTTTATGCCTCACAACATCCTTTTCTGTAAAATAAATGAATTTTATCCCCTCTATGTCTGAAAGTATACCCTGAATCTCTATCAGTCCGGATACCTTTTCAACAGGAAGATCTACCTGTGTGATATCCCCTGTAACAACAACTTTAGAATTATAACCCAGTCTTGTAAGGAACATCTTCATCTGTTCTGATGTGGAATTCTGTGCCTCATCAAGGATTATAAAAGAGTCATTAAGTGTCCTGCCGCGCATGAATGCGAGCGGGGCTATCTCAATATCGCCCCTCTCAATGAGCCTGTTAGCCTTATCAGTCTCTAACATATTATAGAGGGCATCATACAAAGGTCTTAAATAGGGATTCACCTTCTCAAACATGTCCCCTGGAAGGAAACCAAGCTTTTCTCCGGCTTCTACAGCCGGCCTTGCCAGTATAATACGGTTCACCTCTTTCCTTAGAAGAGATGATACTGCCATAGCCATGGCAAGATATGTCTTTCCTGTTCCTGCAGGACCTATCCCTATGACAATGTCATATTTCTTTATTGATTTAATATATTCTGTTTGCGCAGGGGATTTTGGTATGATAAGTCTCTTTTTCGATGGCAGGGATATGGCCTCTCCAAAGGATTCCTTCAGTCTAAAATTATCATTCCTGATGGATTGCCTTATCAGATACTCTATATCATCAGATTGCAGTGAGTAACCTTCTTCAATGATTGTACTTATATCTGAAATAACCCTTTCCCCGATCCTTATACTTTCCTGTGCCCCTTCCAGTGTGACATCCTGACCACGGGCAACCACCCGTATTCCCAGTGTGTCCCCGATAATCCTCAGATTTATGTCACTGCTTCCAAAAAGAATATGCGGGTCTATCCTGTCTTTAAGCCTTATCTTGATTACGCTATTCCTCAAATAGTCTGATTCTCCTGTTATTTCTGTATTATTCCATGTATCATTGAATATTTAATAATCTCACTGAGGTTATGAAGTTTCAGTTTTTTCATTAAATTCTTCCTGTGAGTTTCTACGGTGTTAATACTGATACACAGATATTCTGATATTTCTTTATTTGTCATTCCATTTGCAAGCATTCTCAGGATTTCCTTTTCACGGAGACTTAAGTCATCATAAGAAGAGATTGAAACAGTAGATTTTTCTGCCCTGGTATGTATTGTTGGCATATATGTCTGGCCACAACGAACCTGGAATATGGCATCTATCATCTCCCTGTCAACTGATTTTTTTAAGACATACCCAGAGGCCCCCATCTTGAGTCCTTCATCAACAAGAAAGAGATCTTCATGCATAGTCAGGAGTATTATATATGTGTCCGGCAACTGACGTTTTATCTTATGGGTTGCATCGATACCATTGAGATGCGGCATAGAGATATCCATCAATATTATTTTCGGGTTAAGGGCTTTAGCCATCTTTATTGCCTCATTCCCGTCTGCTGCCTCACCCATGACTTCAAAACTTTCTTCAGATTCTAATATTCGTCTCAGTCCCTGCCTGAAGAGTGTGTGGTCATCCACAATGAGTATACTTACTTTTTCTTTTACTGTTTCCTTAAGAATCTTGTTTTCCATATGGTATCTCCATTTTTACGGTTGTTCCCTGGCCGGGAAAGGATTTGATAGAGACCCTTCCGCCAAGTATTGTTGCCCTTTCCCTCATTCCGATAAGCCCAAGTCCTCTTTTCCGATCATCGCTGGATTCATCAAAACCCTTACCATTATCTGAAATGGAAAAGTGGACATGGCTGTCTCTGAATTCAAGTGATATTTCTATTTTTGTAGCATCTGAATGTTTTGCAATATTTGTAAGGGCTTCCTGGGTGATCCTGTACAGGTGTATGTCAAATTGCGGGTCTTTAAAAGACAGATTATCAGGGAGGGCTGAGGAGACCTGAATCCCGGTCTTAGTTGAAAATGTCTCAAGGTATAGTCTCAGTGCCTTTGAAAATCCTACATCAACGACCCAGGATGGATTCAGCTCTTTGGATATTCTGGACACCTCTTCCATTGTTTCCTCTACATGGGCTGACAGCCCATTGATCTCTGACATTATATCATCAGTCTGAGGGAGTTTATTTTTCAGGGCCTTTAATGTCAGCTTAATAATAGCGAGAGACTGCCCTATTACATCGTGGATATCACGTGATATCCTTCTGCGCTCTTCCTCTGTGGCGTATACGATCCTCGAAGCAAGGCTTTGTGCAATACTATCCATTCTGACCTTTTCCATAGCCCTCGTTACGCGATGGAGTAATATCTGTGATGAAAAAGGTTTAGTAATATAGTCATAAGCGCCATGACGCAGGGCCTCTATCGCAGAGTCTGCAGAGCTATAGGCAGTAATAATGAGTACAACGCTATGTCCCCCTTTTTCCTGTATGAAGTCTAATATCTGGATCCCCTTAATATCCGGCAGGAATAAGTCTGTTACAACCACAGGGTAGTATTCTTTAGAAAGGATATTGATTGCATCTGTTCCATTAGACACAGTCCTTGCTTTATATCCAAATTCATTGAACAGGTCCTTGATATAATCTCTGATCATAGGATCATCATCCACAATAAGTACCCTTTCAATAAAGGGTTCTCTCTGTTTTATAAGTTCTTCCTTTTCCATATAATCTATATTTTTTATCTCGTTTTTAGCCAAATAAGGATAAAAAAATATCTTGTTAAGGATATAATATAAAACAAATGAAAAGATTCTTCAATACCCTTTTAGATTTGTGTATACTACACGTATGACAAGGCCCTCAGACCTTGACCCCTTTTTCTACCCGGAATCAATTACTATTGTTGGTGCATCTCAGGATGAAACAAGACCTTCCGGGATTATCTTAAA
>MHER01000192.1:0-2740 GCA_001805205.1 Nitrospirae bacterium RIFCSPLOW2_12_42_9
GTCCTTTTCAAAGGATTGCAAAGATTACCCTATTGATGGTGTTTATGCAGTTGCCACAAGCGCTGTCAGGGATTCCGCAAATGGAAGAGACTTTATCAGCATGATCAAAACAAAGGCCGGACTTGATGTGGATATCATAACAGGGGATGAAGAGGCAAGGCTGACTATGCTCGGTGTATCATCCGGACTGAATTTAGGAGGAGAAGATATCTTTTTAATGGATGTAGGCGGAGGCAGCACAGAGTTCATCAATGCATCCGGCGCATCCGGCAGAGATATTCATTTTAAGATCAGCACAGACATAGGTGTTGTCCGGTTCACTGAACAGTATATACATTCTGATCCGCCTTCAGAAGAAGAAATAAAGCTTCTGGAGTCAGTTGTTGAGGAGAGATTAAGGTTGATCCCACCTTTTAAGAGCAGTATGGACAGGACTAGTTTTATCGGTACTGCCGGCACTGTGACAACACTTGCAGCAGTAGAGCAGGAGATGAAGATCTATGATCCTGAGAGGGTAAACGGATACAGGCTCAGTAAGGAGAGCGTTGATAAGATAAGCAGGATGCTTATACCAATGACTATAAGAAAGAGGAAAGATGTACCTGGTATCGAGGAGGGCAGAGAAGACATCATTGCCGCAGGTGCCCTTATAGTGAGAAAAGTTATGGAGCGGTTCGGATTCAATGAGGTGGTAGTTAGTGATAATGGCCTTCGTGAAGGCTTAGTGATAGATCTCTATAACAGGATGTCTCATGCCTTATGTAATTAATTTTATCAGGGTAATCTTAATTCTGGCTGCAGTTTTATCAACGGGTTCCGGTTCGTTTGCCTCATTAATCGATAACCCTGGTGGTGACCAGCCTGATGAGAGTTTTGTACTTGGAGACGCGCTTTATCCAAGAAATATCGAAAATGTCAAACCCAATACAGATGCAAGATCAAAGGTTGCTGTCCTTGATAATGGCTACAGCAGGGAATCTGTACTTTTCTGGGGTTTGTACCTGCCTGTCAGGTTTGTTAAGGAAGAGGATTTTCTATCTCAGCATTCTTCAATTTCATTATTTGTGATTCCATCGGGCGGCCTGTCTTATCTGAAAGATCCCGGGGCATTCAAATTATCCCTTGATAAATTTGTGAAGAACGGTGGAACACTATTTGTCTTTTCTCAGCGTTTTGGCCGGGATTTTGCGCTCTTACCTGTTCCTGATGGTGATAGTATCAGCGGCTATGGATGGCTTGAGGACCAGAGCTCTCTTGCATACTCTTCGATATTGACCCTGCTTCACCCCGTGGTCTCGAGACTTGATACATCAAGACCGCATATTAATATCGACGGGGTTTTTACTGTTGTACCGCGAAGATGCAAGTCTGTGCTCAGGAATAGTATCAGCGGCCAGACTGTTATGTGTATATATAAAGAAGGCTGGGGGAATGTTATTATGAGCACATTATTTACAGACTGGGCATATATACACTCTAATATTACAAGGGATGAGGTTAGGCTCTTCTCGCGAATCCTCAGGTGGACAGGGTTTCCGTTACTCTCCACAGCGCCGGAAGGTCTGGAGACAAAGCAAACCGCGTCTGTACCTCTAATTGAATTACCTTCGCTTGGATTCTCAATACAGTCAGATGATGAGATATATACCGCTGGATCAACAGCGACATTCACTATTAACCTGTGGAATAATGATGATAAAAAAAAGGTAATTAATGTATACTATGATGGGAATGGGAATAAGGTTAATCTGCTGCCCCGTGGTTCTGCACAGGTAAAATACTCAGTGCCTGTATACTCAACCAGACGCCTCTGGGTCTATTTTTTTAATGAAGATGAGGTTTTTCTGCAGACATTGAAGAAGGGGTACATGGTTGTATATCCTCCCGGCGATGGGAATAATTAGATAAGGGGACACCATACTTAATTCTTCCAAAGAATTAAGTATGGTGTCCCCAGAATAAAAAGGAGGATTTAACAGATGAAAAAAACAATCTTAGCATTTATTATTGTAACATTTACACTAATCGCAATGGCAACGTTTGCTGCTGATGAGGTAAAGAAAGGGGGAGAAAAGCCTGTGAATAATAATCCAATAGCCACAATAGAGATGGAAAAAGGAAATATTGTGTTTGAGATGTTTCCGGATACAGCACCAAAGACTGTTGAACGGATATCACATCTGATAGAGAGTGGTTTCTATAACGGGCTTAAATTCCACAGGGTAGTGCCTGGTTTTGTAATACAGGGGGGAGATCCTCTGGGTAATGGCACTGGCGGGAGCGGTGTAAAGCTGCCGGCAGAGTTTAACAATAAACCTCATGTAACCGGTTCTGTTGCAATGGCGCGGGCTGCAGACCCGAATAGTGCGGACAGCCAGTTCTATATTTGCCTTGCCCCGCAGCCTTCTCTGGATGGAAAATATACTGTGTTTGGTCAGGTTACAGAGGGGTTGGAAGTGATCCAGAAGGTAAGGATCGGGGATGTAATGAAGAAGGTGACTTTAAAGAAGTAGCAAATCACTTAGTAAAAAAAGGACTCTTTTCAAGAAATCTGAGCTTCATAGAATATGTTTTATTTCTATGTCCCCCCATTTGGCTTTGAGGTACTCAGCAACGAGGCGACGATGACAATGATGTGGTTTATCTTCACTGCATAAGAGACATGCGTTATCAAATAATTCCCGGGAAAGCTTATTCTCGATTGCCCTCTTTATCATCAGTTTCATAAACTTCTTTTCGT
>MHER01000192.1:2768-5327 GCA_001805205.1 Nitrospirae bacterium RIFCSPLOW2_12_42_9
GATGCCATAGAGTTTGCCCGGTTTGATAACCTTAATCCTGTTAACCCTCTGGAGGATACTGAGTGTCTCTTTCTTTGTTGTTATAACCTTCTCGAAGAAACCCTCCCTTATATTCAATCTCTTACATACTTCTTTAGTTGCCTGCAGGGATAATCTGTCTAATAGACCAAGAAAGTATATTTGCCAGGGTTCATATTTTTTATTAAGGAATAGCAACTTATACCAGGTCAGGGTGTCTTTTATATTCTGGAAGAGTGTTGCAATATCTCCGTTCCATTGTAATGACGGATGAATAAACTGCAGCAGGTCAAACTCGGCCAGTCTTGCAACAGGGTTTAACGGATCTTCTTCAGACAGTATGAGGACAAGCTCTGTAAAGAGGCGTTTTCCTGATAACCTGTGAAACAGGTCTATCTTCGTAGTGTTCTTAATAAGGTTCTGTGTGTGGCGTGCTATCCTGAACCCGAACCTCTGTTCAAACCTGATTGCCCTGTAGATACGTGTGGGGTCCTCAATGAAACTCAGGTTGTGCAATACCCGTATGGTCTTATCCTTGAGGTCTCTCTGACCGCCAAAGAAATCTATAAGGTATCCAAAATCCTTTTTATTTAATTTAATGGCAAGGGTATTGATTGTGAAATCCCTCCTATAGAGGTCTTTCTTTATTGACGAAAGTTCAACAGTCGGTAGGGCAGTGGGATATTCATAATACTCTGTCCTTGCTGTGGCAACATCAATCTTGAAATCATCAGGGAATATAATAACAGCGGTACCGAATCTCTGGTGACTCCTTACCCGCGCACCTTTAGATGATGCAAAGTTTTCAGCAAAGGATATACCATCTCCTTCAATAACTATGTCAATATCAAAATTCTCCACCCCCAACAATAAGTCCCTGACAAATCCTCCTACTGCATATGCAGAGACACCCATAATGTCTGCAGTGCTGCCTATATCCTGAAGGGTCTTCTCAACACGTTTCGGGAGGTGTTCCCTGAGGATATTCCTGAGGCTTCTCTCATGCGGCCTTCTGGGCCCCTTCTCAGCAGATGTTTCTAAAACAGTTGTTAAATCTTCATGCCGTGCCCTCAGTATATCGGTTCTTGTGATTGCGCCAACGACCCTGTCCCCTTCTACTACCGGCATAAAACGCTGATTGTGTTCAATCATGATTGATTCTATCTCTCTGAATGGTGTATCCACAGAAACCCTGAAAAACTCAGTAGACATAAAATCTGTAACAGGAATATCGGCAAATTTATGGAAGATAGCCTTTTGAATAATCTCCCTTGTGATCAACCCTATTAATCTCTCACCATCTATAACAGGCAGTACATTCACACTGTAGCGGGTCATCAGGTCTCCGGTATCTTTTATCGATACATCCTTCTGTACTGTTTTAACAGGTATTGACATGATGTCTTTTGCTGTCTTTAAAAACTTTATCCTGGAATTAAGAAGTTCTAATAATCTCTCCTCAACCTGAATGGTTGTAAGTTCTTTTATACTTGCAGATGCTGCAGCAGCATGACCCCCTCCTCCGAATTCCCTTGATATTTCTCCAACATCCATCTCAGGAATCCTGCTCCTGGCGACCAACTGGATTTTATCCTCCATCCGTACGAGGACAAAGAGGACATCAAGGTTTTCCATATCCCTTACCTTGTGGGTAATAGTAGAGAGTTCAGAGATATATTTTTCAGTTTCACCCTTTGCAATGACGATCTTGAGACTATCAATATAGTATGTCTTTGCGTTATGAATCAGATTGTCTAATAAGGCAATCTGGTCTGCATCGAGCTCATGGATGAGGTAACGTGATACACTCCTCAAATCAAGCCCCTGGCTCAGGAGGAAAGCTACTGCCATGACGTCCCTCTGTGTAGTGCCCGGGAAGGTGAGAGAACCTGTCTCTTCATAAATACCGATTGCAAAGAGAGTTGCCTCAACCTGAGATAAAGGGATATTTTTTTCTTTTAATCTTTCCATGAATAAAGTAGTTGTCGCACCTACATCTTCAATTACCTCGTATTCACCCCGCAGGTCCCCCGGTGCTACAGGATGATGGTCGTATATATGCAGACTTAAATCTTTCCTGTCAGTAATTTCTGAAAGCCTGCCGATGCGGCCTGCATTTTTGCAATCTACAAGGATAATCCGTGACACCTGATCTAAAGGAAGGTCTTTTAATTTGTCGAATTCTATATTGTGCCGGGAGATAAAATTCCTTACATTCCTCTCCTGTGTTCCGGAGAATATGAGCTTTGCATCAGGGTAGAGCTTCTTTGCAGCAATCATTGCTGCAACAGCATCAAAGTCAGCATTTGCATGAGTAGTAATAACTTCCATTTGAAATTTATATTACACCAGGGGATAAGCAAAGGCAAACAAGCAAAATTAAGATACAGAGTTTGATTCTTTATCAAACTTAGTGCCTCAGTTCACAAATACGGTGTCGCACCGAGGACGCCGAGTCGCTATGCTGGCAAGGCACGCGACCGAGGTGTAGTCTTTGCACTACAACGCAGGGAGCGTAACGCAGCCAGCGTAGATGGATCG
>MHER01000193.1:0-2510 GCA_001805205.1 Nitrospirae bacterium RIFCSPLOW2_12_42_9
CGGATATATCTTCAGGAAGATATTGTCTGTCATCAATCACAATACGGAGCGGCTCCTCACCGGCACCTGCAACAGGATATGAAACAAACATATCCTCATCTTTTATCTCTCCGCCGCGGCGTCCCATAAATCTCTTCACAGAGTATATGGTCTTTCTCGGATTTAATATACGTTGCCGGTTTGCAGCATGACCCACTATTGGTATCTCATTATTATTTGAAAATGCCACAACAGAAGGTGTAAGACGTTGACCTTCTGCATCAGTAATTACAACTGCCCTGCCGCCTTCTATGATTGAGACAACGGAATTTGTGGTGCCGAGATCTATTCCAATTATCGTGCTCATTAAATAAGATCACCCCTTTAACTAAGTGCAATCATCATCTCGTCCAGCATTGACTGCAATTTTGTAAGATAAGATAACTCATGGGATAAAACCAATAGTCTTCGTAATAAAGGTTTCCTCTCTTTAGATAATACAGCCACCCATTCATTATCAATTTTATCAATATCTTTCAGTACATTATTCCATTTGCCCTGCGACTCCTTTTTATATTCCTTAAGTCTGTTCCTCAACTCCCTCTTTTTATCTTCCCCGCTGCCGCCCTTCTTGATGAAGGTATCAGCTTCATTGCATACATCACTTGCCTCAATAAAGAATTCCATTGTTCCGGCTGAGGCACGGTTTGAAACAGGGGCCTCCTTATCTGTCTCTATACTGATAAGGTATTTAATACGCTCCTTCGGGTCCCTGAGGGTTGAATAAGCCTTGTTAAGTAATGAAGAGCATGCGAGTGCAAGGTCTTTTACATCAGCAGAGGCATTATAATATTTATCAGGGTGAATAACCTCGCTGATTATTAAATAATTCTCTTTAAGTTTGTTGAGGTCAATGCAGGGTCTTTTCTCAACCTGCATCATAGTAAAATAATCCGTCTCCTTTGAGAAGGGAAGTATCGTATGACAATCAACACAGAAAAAGCCCTCTACCGAACTACCGCAAGATTCACATTTAACCTTTTTGGCCATCTCCTCATCCGGATCATTCGCATAAACCGGTTCTGTAATCATCTCATCCATACCACATCTCCTTTGTAATAAATGGATTATCCCTTTTTTCCCTTCCTATAGTAGTAGAAGGGCCGTGTCCGGGATAGACTTCGATAGCATCATCAAGGTTAAGCAGGATTCCCCTCAGAGATTCCACAAGTAATTCATGTGAACCACCCCAGAGGTCAGACCTTCCTATACCGTTCTTAAAAAGTGTATCCCCTGAAAACAGCTTGTCTGGAAAATAGTAACAGACACTCCCCGGGCTATGTCCTGGTGTGTGGATTACATGAAATTTCAATCCCGCCTGACCGAATTCCATCCCGTCTTCAATAAGTAAATCTATATCTGTAACCAGTGGATCTGTGAGTCCAAATAATGATGATTGCAGATGCATATTCTCATATAGAAATACATCTTCTTTGTGAAGTAAGACCTTGGCACCTGTTGAATCTTTTAATTCTTTTAACGCCCCAATATGATCTATATGGGCATGGGTCAGGAGAATATATTTCACTGTAAGTTCATTATCATTTATTATCTTCAGGATTCGTGATGCCTCATCAGCAGGATCAATAACAATGGCCTCTTTAGTAACATCATCTTCAAGTATATACACATTGGTCTGGAAAAGACCCACTGGAAGGACATCCCTTATAATCAGAGCCATAAAAATATTATAAGGTATTGATGTTGATTTAGTAAAGTGGTATTAAAATCTGAGACCTATGGCTGCACCCCAGCCATAAACAGCTTCGGCCTCGTCATCCCTTGATATAACACCAATCATGGCAGAGGGTTCGAAACTCATCTTGTTGTAAAATAAAATCTTATACCCGGCAAAAATATCAGGCATCAGTTGCGATAGAGTAGCACTTCCAGAATCAGTGGGATTCTCCCAATCAATAGATGCCCTGAAGTAGTCAAGACCGCATCCGGCATATATGCCTTTCATGCCCCCTGTAAAATAATATTTCCCACCAAAGCCTATTGATGTACCTGAACCTTCTTCTGTATAATCTTTTCTTTTAGAATCATAAGAGAATCCTCCTGCACGCACAACAACAGTCCCTCGTCTGCCTACACCCTGCTCAACCTCAAGTAAATATAGCCGTCCTTTTGCATTTGCCAGTACCCTTATCTGTGCCTCTTTGGGCCATGTAGAGAATGCGAAACCATCCCCATATGCTATGCCTGCCTGGAAAAGGATGAATAACCCGCCGATCATGCAGGCTATATAATGTTTCACTCGAAAATCCCTTCTGTTCACCCTCCCCCTTCTCACCCTCCCCCTCACCCCCTCCCATCAAGGGAGGGGAATACTTGGCATGCCTTCTAATCTCCCCTCCCCTTGTGGGAGGGGATTAAGGGGAGGGGGAATACATGTGGGTTTCACTTTTCTATAACCCTTCCCGTTTAATCTCCTCAATCTCACTCATTATCCTGAAATAGAGCGGGCT
>MHER01000193.1:2530-5926 GCA_001805205.1 Nitrospirae bacterium RIFCSPLOW2_12_42_9
GTGCCCGGTTTAACTCATTAAGCGCCTTTTCAGTCATTAAATTTACCCTGAAATATCTACCGGAGTAGAATGCCTCCCTTGCAGAATCCCCTTTTTTCCCATAATCCATTGCAAGATAATAATTTACTGACTGGTCTTCATGGTCTGAATTTAATGCCCTCTCAAGATGTTCTATTGACTCATTTGTGTTACCGGAGTCATGTTCAAGTATACCAATTATTATATGTGCAGGAATATAATTCTCCATAAGGCTAAGGCTCTGAAGGGCTGCCTCTCTTGCCTTGGCCATCTCTTTTTGCTTGAGATAACAGAACGAAAGGTCAGAGTAATATACAGGATTCGTTCTGTTCCTTTCAATTACAGAGTGATATTTTACAATAGCCTCATTAAAACGCCCGCTTTTCATATAGACTGCACCGAGCAGGTACTCTTTCATCTCATCCCTTTCTTCTATGGGAAATTCATCTATCTTAAGTTGAGAAAGAATTGCTGCCTCATCCTTCCATTTCTGATCATGAGAATTCAGAATCGCAAGTATCCTTTTCCAATCCTGCCTTTTCAGCGCCAGTTTCCTCTCTATAAATTCCTGATCTGCCTGAATCATCTCTCTTGTCACGTAATTGGAAACGGTGTCCCTTCTGTTTTCAAGTCCAGGATGGGTTGACATATAGGCCGGGATCAATTGAGGATTAAAACGTTCATAACGGATCAGGCTGTCAAAGAAATCCAGAAGTCCCTTTGTTGAGTAACCTCCCTGCTTCAGGTATCTAAGTGCATAGTTATCAGCCTCTGCCTCATTCTCCCTGCTGAACTGGAGGCGTACATCGATATTGGCCGCACCTGCTATTGCAGTGGTTGCAATATTGCCTCCTGCGAGGAGAATGGCAGCAATGGTTGCTATATCGAGGGCTGCTACCTTCTTGGCATCCTTGAAAAAGTGATTTCGTTCAACATGGGCAATTTCATGGGCAATGACACCGGCAAGCTCTTCCTCACTGCTGAGCTGGGCGAGGAGGCCGTCAAAAACAAATATATAACCTCCTGGAATAGCAAAGGCATTGGGCTGAGACTCCTGCACAACGAGGAAGTGATAACTCGACGGGTTTGCACCAATAGACCTTATGATCTGATATCCAACCCGATTCACCATGCTTACCACTTCAGGATCTTTTACAAACCTGTAATGTTGAAGGGCCTCTGCTACAAATGCCCTCCCCATCTCTTTTGATACGCTCGGTGTCTCGACCTTTTTCATTGTCTGGTATGTGGCACATCCGAATGTTAATACAGCACATACTATCAGGATATAAAATCTCATCACAGAGATATCTCCTCCTTAGAAGCAAGTATTATCCGTGCATCTGCTACAGTCAGCCCTGAGGCATAGACTATAGCCGGATTCAGCTCTATCTCTTTTATTTCAGGATGCAGGGAAATAACCTCTGAAATCTTTACTATTGTATTGGCGATAGCATCCATGTCTGCACCATCTCTGCCGCGCACCCCTTTTAATATGTCATAACCCTTTATGGACTCTAACATCCTGCATGCAGTGTTATAAGTAACAGGTGCAATCTCAAATATTACATCTTTTATAACCTCTACAAAGACCCCTCCAAGACCGAACATAACAACAGAACCAAACTGTTGGTCCCTTATCCCTCCGATAATTACCTCTATGCCAGGCATTATCATCTCCTCGATATCCACGCCGAGTATCCTGGCCTGAGGTACTTGTCTCTTCACGGAATTGATCATCTCTCTGTATGCAATTCTCAAATCTTTGATATTATTTATACCAAGTCTGACTCCCCCAACATTTGTTTTATGAAGGATATCAGGAGAGGCTATCTTAAGGGCAACAGGAATACCTATGTTTTGTACTGCAGAAATAGCCTCTTTAAGATTCTTAGCCCTTACAGATCGCGGATATTTGAGATCCAGTATATCGAGGAGACCATGCTTATGTTTCAAAGAGAGCCGGCTCACACCCGCTTTCCCTGCATCATCGAGCAGTTCAGTCAGGCCCTGATATTTTTCTTTCTCCATAAAAAATGGCTCAGCGGTCTTTCTTCTCAGGAGATGGGCAAGCGCCTTTACTAATCTATCCGGAGTTGGAAGTATAGGGATGCCATATCTGTTAAAAACCTCTTTAAGTCTCCCCCCTTCTGCTGAAAAAGGTGATAAAGAGAGTATGGGTTTATTACAATCCTTTACAGAGTTAATTATTGCATTTCCAAGATTGGGTGTAATTCCGGGAACAGTCATAAAGGGGATTAGTATTGCAGCATCAAAATATTCAAGGCATGTTCCAAGAACAAGAACAAACTCTTCATCTGTTGAATTCCCTGTAAGGTCTACTGGATTTGCCAATGAATAATAGGGTGGGAGGAGGGTTTTAAGCCTCTCTTTAGGTCCTGGCGGCAGGTCCGGAACCTCCAGGCCTTCCTGGTTACAAAGGTCTGCGGTCATGACGCTTATACCGCCTGCATTAGTTAGGATCAGGACTTTCTTCCCTTCCCCCGGTTTCTGCATATTAAAGACCTTAAGTAGATCAATAAACTCCTCGATGGTCCTGGCCTCGTATATCCCGCCCCTCCTGAAAGCGGCCTGGTATATCTCGTATCTCCCGGCCATTGAACCCGTATGGGAACGCGCTGCCTTTTTCCCTGCAGGCTCACGGCCTAACTTGATAGCCACAACAGGTTTGTCGCACCTCTGGGCAGCCCTGATAAAACCTCTTCCATCATTTATGCCCTCTATGCATAGCCCAATAACCTTTGTATCATCATCAACACTCAGGTATTCAAGCAATTCTGTCTCACTGACATCCACCCTGTTTCCATAACTCACTGCCTTTGCCACCCCAAGCCCTTCCTGTTCGAGGAGGATCATTGCAGTACCAAGGATGGACCCACTCTGAGATATTAATGATATATGACCTTTGTGTGGTCTTGGGACCCGATCATATGGAAGGAAGAATGTGTCCAGACCAACTGATGGATTGAACACACCAAGACAGTTAGGACCGATAATACGAATACCGGCATTGAGCGCAATCTCTTTAATCTCCCTTTCCAATCCAATACCACTTTCTGTCTCACCAAAGCCGGCACTGGTTATAATGACATTACGAATCCTCTTATCCGCATGCTCTTTTAATAGTTCCGGTACAACTGAGGTCGGCGTGATTAAAACAGATAAGGAAACATTATCAGGAATAGCATCTACAGAAGGATAACATGCAATGCCATTTAATTCTGAATATTTTGGGTTTACAGGATAGATTTTACCATTAAAACTATCTAATAAATTCTTTAAGATAATCCCGGAAGGTCTTGTTTCATCCTGAGATGCACCAACAATAGTAATTGATTCCGGGTAGAAAAAGGGGTC
>MHER01000194.1 GCA_001805205.1 Nitrospirae bacterium RIFCSPLOW2_12_42_9
TATAAAGAAGGTGCAGGAGATGAACCAGTCGGAATGGTAGTTTCTACCATATATGAAGTAATGGAGACGGATATTGCTTATTATCAAACCACGTTGGAGCAGGGAGGGGTTTTTTCAAGTCCTAACTTATTTTCCTACACCCTACCTGTAATTGTACTGGGTGAATGTGCTGTCCTGTTTCATCTCACGGGCCCTACCTTTTGTGTTGGCGAAAGTTCCGCCGGACCAGGGATGAGTGCCCTTCAAAACGCGGCATCCATGATTGTATGTGGGAAGACTAACAAGATGTTGGCAGGCTGGATAGACAGCCCCCCGCCAGGTTTGGCTGTTACCGAAACCAGACTATTGACAGGGGAAATATTCGTGATGCTTGACACAAGGCCGGATAACGTGCTATCTTTCCCGAAAACAATTGTATACGACAGAGGTAAATTGACGGTAAATAAGGACAGGGAGATATCCTCAATAGCTGACCTTTTTATCCACGAAGAGTAGTTGCAATATGAGAATCAAGCTTATTTACCCCAGGTGGAGAAAACTCGAAAGGCAGACTCATTTTAATCTCCCTCCCCACGGACCAGTAGTATTTGCAGCATCACTCCCTTCTTATGTAGATATTGAGTTTATCGATGAAAATGTGGATCCCCTGGACCTGGATGACAGCCCGGACATTGTGGCCCTCTCTGTTATGCTGGCAGCCCAGATACCTCGTGCATTTGAGATTGGAGACCACTATCGCAGACGGAGGATACCCGTAATAGCAGGAGGAATATCTGCATCTCTCCACAGCGAAGAGTTCGTACAACACGTAGATAGCATCTTTATTGGGGAGTCCGAAGGTCACATAGAAAAGGTACTGGAAGACTTCAGGAACGGCAGACTGGCGCCACTTTATGATTATAGCGGTGACCTTCCCAATATCGAGTGGGTAGGCCCGGCAAGGCGCGATCTCCTTAACAATGAACACTATATGTATCGCGGGATTAAGATGCTGGACCTGGTGCACGCTTCCAGGGGATGTCGTTTCAAGTGTTTTCCTTGCTGTACGCCATTCCTCGGGGGGCAGTTTTTCCGGCCCCGGCCCTTATCAAAGGTAGTCGAAGAGATAAAGTCGATTGACAATAACAGACTCTTTATCGTAGACAACTCGCTTGCCCAGAATTATCAGTGGGAGGAAGAACTTTTCAAGGCACTGATTCCTTTAAAAAAGAAGTGGGTAAGCCATCCCATTGAGGATGACGATAGGTTGCTGGACCTGGCGTATCAGGCCGGGGCCTGGTATGTTTACCAGGCCGTCTTTGATACATCTGAAGTCATTCGTAATCGGGTAAAAAGATATAAAGATCATGGTATTGGTGTGGAAGGGACTATAATTCTTGGTACAGATAACCAGGATATTGATTATATAAAGCGGCTGGTAGACTTCCTGTTAGAGATCGATCTGGATGTTGCGGAGTTTACCATCCTAACACCGTTTATGCATACCCCCATCCGGGCTAAACTGGAGAAAGAGGGTAGAATCCTCAGTAACAATTGGGCTGACTATACCTGTGACAAAGTCGTATTCCAACCTAAGAATATGACAAACACTCAGTTGCAGGATATATATTACTATGCATGGGACACCTTTTATAAAAACAGGCCTCAAGAATTGAAAATGGGAGACCTCTTCATGAAGGTGATACATAGGGAGATAGCAGACGGAACATATAAATCATCACCCAAACCAAAAGATTATGTGCGTCATACAAGGCAGAGGTAAGTCTTTACTGCCAAGGTTGATAGATTTGTCCCATATATAACTGTTAACAATGGCTAAAGTTCTTCTTATATCATCCAACATAACACAAGACCCTTATCCTGTTTACCCTCTCGGGATGTCCATGGTGGTACATGACTTAAGGTGCCGCGGACATGAAGTACTCGAATGGGATTACCTTGCAGAAGGTGGATCTTTACAAGGATTGACAGAGATCGTAAAGACCGAGTCACCTGAGGTTATAGGTATATCTATGCGAAACATAGATAACTGTAGTTACAATAATACTGTCTCCTATACCCAATTTTATCAGGATATCGTAAAGACCCTCCGTTCCTGTTCCAGGAATCCTATTGTCCTCGGCGGCCCTGGCTATTCATTGTTTTCAGAGGTACTTCTTGATAAAGTAGGGGGTGATTATGGTATAGCAGGCGAGGGGGAGGTTATCTTTGGACACCTGATTGAGGAACTGACCTCCGGCAGGATGCCTTCTAAAAGAATATTTAAAAATGAGACCCCCTTGAAAGGCGAAGAAATAGCAGTGTCTGAAAGAAACCAGAAATATGTGGAATACTACCTAATGCATGGTGGCATGATGAATATCCAGACCAAGCGGGGATGTCCATTCAGATGCGCATATTGTACTTATCCTGCCCTGGAAGGGAGGGCATACAGATGCCGTCCTTCGGCAACGGTGGCAGATGAGATTCAGATGCTCATAGAAAAATACCATGTAGATTATTACTTTATCGCAGACTCTGTTTTCAATGACCCTTCTGGACACTACCTTGAAGTTGCGGAGGATATTGTACGTCGCGGGATCCAGGTACCCTGGATGGCATATTTCAGGCCTGACCGTTTTCATTCGGAAGACATCAAACTCCTGAAGCGCTCAGGGCTTAAGGCTGTAGAATGGGGTACTGATTGTTCGACTGACCAGACATTAAAAGGTATGGAAAAGCACTTTTCCTGGACAGATGTAGAAGAAAGCAACAGACTATTTAGCTCTGCAGGCATCAGTTGTGCCCATTTTATACTCTTTGGAGGACCAGAGGAGACCGAGAAAACAGTGGAAGAAGGTCTTTCAAACATTAATCGGCTTGATAACTGCGTTGTCTTTGCCTCAACCGGCGTCAGGGTAATACCGGGTACACCAATTCACAAACGGGGGGTTATGGAAGGAATGGTTTCTTCCAGTGAGGATCTCATAGAGCCTTTTTTCTATTTTTCCAGGGAGGTAACTGTTGCCTACCTCGACAAAGCCATCAGAAGGTCCTTCAGCAATCGCATGGACAGGGTTTATCCATTTGAAAAGGATCTGGAAAAGGTGAGGGCCTTTCATAGGCTTGGATACAGGGGTCCAATCTGGGATATGTTGTTAGGCAAGAGAAACAACCGCGAGAGAAGGCGTATATATGAATAACGTCTTGTTGGTCATTCCCGCATTCAATAATCATAAGACCTTAAGGGCTGTAACAGAGAAGGCTTTAAGGACAGGGCTTAATATCCTCGTTGTAAATGATGGCAGCACCGATGGAGGCCCGGAGACACTGGATGGACTCCCGGTTTCGCGACTGGACTTTAAAGTCAACAGGGGCAAAGGTGCCGCCATCCTCTCTGCTGCAGATTGGGCAGAATCCAATGGATTTACACATATTATTACTTTAGATGCTGACGGTCAGCATAATCCCGAAGATACATCCCGGTTTGTTGATCTTATTAAGGAAAACCCCTGGACAATCATTATAGGGAACCGGCAATTTAACAACGCTGTACCGTTCTCAAGTCGTTTCGGCCGGCAATTCTCCAATATGTGGATATGGATTACCACCGGATGGAGGGTTCAGGACAGTCAAAGTGGTTTCAGGGCATATCCTGTGGCAGCCCTGCGGCAGGTTAACTGCCGGGGCCGAAGGTATGACTTTGAGGTTGAGATACTTGTCAGGGGTGTGTGGGCGGGCCTGTCGATAGTATATACGGATATTCTTGTCCACTACTCTGATGAAACAAAAAAGGCATCCCATTTTGATCCATTCCAGGACAATGTAAGAATATCCCGGGTATATACGTGGCTTGTCATACGAAACTTCCTACCCTGGCCGCATAAGGTGCTATTCAATACTGATAGTAAAGAAAGACTTTCTATACTTCATCCTGTCAGGTCTTTTAAGCTGCTTATACATGAAAGCGGATCTCCAAAGGATATGGCCTTTTCATCAATGCTCGGAATATTCATGGGGACCCTTCCCCTGATATCGTGTCATTCCATTGCGATCTTTTTTATAGCCACCAGGCTGCGGCTGAATCGACTGGTAGCACTCAGTGTCAGCAATATTTGCATGCCCCCTTTCGTCCCGGCTCTGGCCCTGTCAGTTGGTTATTTTATCAGACATGGCAGGTACTTAACAGAATTCAATATACAGACGCTGGGGTATGAGGCGCCCCAGAGGTTGTTTGAATACCTGATCGGCTCTTTAATAGTAGGGCCGGTTCTGGCGTTATTTGTAGGAATGATTGTCTATCTCCTTACCATGATATACCATAACCTCAGGTCTTCCAAAGGTAAAGATGGGCATGCGGGATAGTTTCGGAAAGGGACATAATCCATCCGCATATGGCGGAAAGATAGGTTATGGAATATTCCACCTCTTAATAAGGTTAACGGGCCCGGTACCTGCATACCTCCTGCTGGCATTTATACTTCCATATTATCTTCTGATAAGGTCCAGCGCCAGAAAGTCGACGTACTACTATCTGAGACACCGATTCCCGGATCAGGGGAGGATTAGGCGGTTCCTGACGTCAACCTGCTACATGTACCAGTTCGGGAAGGTCTTAATAGATCAGGCGGCCATGGGTATACTTGATAAGAACCGTTTCTGGGTAGAATTCCCTGGGCAGGAGAATTTATACAGTATGGCCCAGAAGAAGCGGGGCATGGTCCTGCTGACCACCCATGCCGGCAACTGGCAGACTGCAATGTCAACTATGGATAACTTAGAGACTAAGGTGAACCTCCTTTTCAATATATCAAATCATGAGGGGCGGCACTTTTTTGATCTTTCCGGACAACGCGACAGATTTCATTTTATTCCGCCATCGGGATTCCTGGGCGGAATGGTTGAGGCCACCAACGCACTTAATGCCGGGGAGGTTGTAGCTATCATGGGAGATCGGGCATGGGGGGCCAAGACAATGGAGATGGAATTTCTGGGGGGAAACGCTGCGTTTCCAATAACACCCTATTATCTTGTCGCTGTTACAGGGGCAGACCTGATAGTTTTATTGACTGTGAGAACCGGGAAATTGTCCTTTGCCATTGGAGTCAAGTACATTAGCAATGATCAGGACTGGACACAGATGCCGAGGGAAGAGGTTGTAAAAACCCTTTTGCGTCGGTATGTGGTTTATCTGGAAGAATACCTTGAAAAAAATCCCTATATGTGGTTTAACTTCTTTGATTTCTGGAGCACCAACAAAAAAGAGGATAATATAAAAAATATGGAGAAGGGGGTTAAGAATTGAGATTAGAGGATGAACTTAAATCTTTAATCATTACCGAATTAAAACTTGTAGATGTTAAGCCGGAGGACCTAAAGGACAATGATCCTCTGTTTGGCGAAGGACTGGGGTTAGATTCTCTGGACGCGGTTGAACTCGTGGTGCTTCTGCAAAAACATTACCGGATAGAAACAAAGAATCTGGAGCAGTCGAGGGAGGCATTCTCTTCGGTAAAATCCCTGGCTGATTATGTAAGGGGCAACAAGGGGAAGAAATGAAAACATCCTTTGCGTGCATTACCGGTCTCGGGTGCATCTGTGCAGCCGGTATTTCCCTTAAAGCAATAATGCCTGTGCTTTATACTGGAAAAAGAAATCCATCGGCCCCCTCAAATTTCAGAGCAGACATAGACAAGACAAGCCCGGTATTTGAAATCGCATGGAGTTTGCCAGCCGACCCTTCCGCGAACAATGCATCCAGGACATCCCTTCTGGCATTAGCCGCTGCCATGGAGGCATTGGAACATGCCCATCTCGACAATATGATCTTAAAAAAGAAACGGGTTGGGGTTGTCATTGGGACTACAGTAGGTTGCACATTAAACAATGAACCATTTTACAGGGCTTACCGGGATAAGAAGAATCCGGAGGTCAGTCCCATAAAAAGGTTTCTTATCAATAACACGGCCTTGTACGTAGCCGGATTTTATAACTGTAGCGGTCCTGCAGTAACCATAGCAAATGCCTGCTCATCAGGTACGGACGCCGTTGGATTAGCCAAGTCATGGATAGAGAATGACATCTGCGATATTGTTATTGCCGGAGGGGCGGATGAATTGTGCCGTACGACATATCTGGGTTTCACCTCCCTCCTTATTACCTCGCAGGAACCTTGCCGGCCCTTTGATAGGAACAGGAAAGGACTTAATCTTGGAGAGGGCGCCGGAATAGTCATTGTTGAAAGTAATAGGTCCGTTAAAGAAAGAGGTGTCCAGGTTATAGCGTATGTGAAGGGATATGGAAGCAGTGGAGACGCACATCACCCCACAGCCCCACACCCCGGAGGTTCAGGACTTCGCCGCGCCATAGATATAGCAATGAGAGATTCCGGATCGAAGGTTAATGAGATTGAATTTATAAATGCCCACGGTACATCTACCATGGACAATGATAAGGTGGAAGGGAAGGTAATTGCTAATATGTTTCCAAATTCTGTTCCTGTGGTATCTACCAAATCCTACACCGGACACACCCTTGGGGCAGCCGGTGGTATTGAAGCTGTATTAACGGTGCAGGCCCTCGTTGACAGACAAATACCAGCGACCGCAGGATTTGAGGAGTATGATCCGGAATGCGCAATTACACCCACAACAAAAAACACACCCATTAAAAGCGGGACAGCCATATCGAATTCTCTGGCCTTCGGGGGGAACAACTCTGTCCTGGTTATAGGAATGGAACACGCATGAGCATCTCGGTTCTGGGAATAGGTACTGTTTCTGCTCTGGGATGCGGGATAGATACGGTCAGGGAAGGTCTGGAAGGGAAGGCCAGACCAGTGATAGAGGAACACAATATCTCATTTACGGATGGTGAGGCATTGTTAAAGGTATATAAGGCGAGTATAAATGGTCTTGATCGCTATGTTGCCCGCCCGGCACTTCGTCGGATTGACCGTTTCAACCAGATGGCCCTTTTATCTTCATTCTTAGCCATAGATGACAGCGGGATAATCCCTGAAGACAGGGAGCGTATTGGTATAGTATTCGGCAGTGGGTATGGCCCGCTGCAAACTACTTTCAGCTTCCTTGATAGCCTGATCGATTTTGGGGATAGATGCGCCTCTCCTACCCTTTTTGCCAATTCAGTGCATAACTCTCTTGCATCACAGGCATCCATATTACTGAAGATCCAGGGGCCATGTTTAACTATTTCCTGTTTTGAACAGACCACCTGTTCAGTGATGTCAACTGCCATAAGCTGGCTGAGGGAAGGGATTGTAGACTATGTCCTGGCAGGGGTCGGGGATGAGTCCTGTGACGTAAGAAGCTACGCTACGCTTCTGTTGGGAGGTGGCGGCTGTTCTGAAATAAATCCCTTGTCCTTTGACGAATGCTCATATCTGTATGGAGAGGGTTTTGTGGTCTTTCTCCTGGGGGTAGGGACCACTGACAGGGGGTACTGTAACTTGATCAGTGCTGAGACCGGGGAAAATGAGGTATCCGGTGATCATGAGATATTATTTCTTGCTGCGAATGGTGATAAGGAGACAGGAAGATTTTACAGGCCGCTGATAAACAACCGGGGGAGGGTGCGTGCATATTCGCCGCTCTATGGAGGTATGCCTGTTGGGAATGGATTTGATATCGCGATTGCAGCCCTTTCATTAAAAGAAGGGGTAGTTTATCCTTTACCTCTTTTGGCACCTCTTTTGGCACCTCTCCAGGCACCTGTTCCCGGTGAGATATCATCAGGTATTACAGTAGTCCCTGAACAAATAGACAATAACACTGGTAATGCAAGGATAAGCTGTGTAGGATTTGATGGTAATGGAAATTACAGCCTCATAACCCTTGCAAAATAAATCAAATTTAAGACGGTTATAGTTATTAAATAAAATGCAGGTAGATTTTAATGAAGAGATTACGCCATATCATGATTCTTACTGCCATATTCATTTCAATATGCAATACACCCCTTGTTCATGGGGCGGAAAAGTCCGTTGAATCGTACACGGAATTAACTGCGTCAGAACTGGATGCGTTCATTGAACGTATGACCGTTAACCTCCAGTCTGTGAAGAACCTTAAGTCAGAATTTATCCAGGAACGTCACCTTTCCATGTTCCTTGATGTTTTGAGCGCGAAAGGGTCTCTTTACTTTGAGACACAGGATAAACTCAGATGGGAACTTAAAGAACCTTATTCCTCCATCCTTATTTTCAATGGTGGTTATATTGCCAAATTCAATCTTGAAAACGGTAAATATGTCAGGATGAATCTTGGGATGGAAGATATGTTCCGGGAATCCCTGAGACAGATATTATCCATCATGCGCTGGGACTTTAAGAAGGTCCGTGAGGATTATAAAATCACCATTTTAAAGGGTGGGGACTACAACCTCGTTATGAGACCAGTTTCCACAGGTATGGCCAGGATTATCAAGTCCCTCGTCCTATCAATAGACCCAAAATCGAATTATATAACTAAGATAATTATCAATGAACCCCATGGAGACTATATAGAAATCAGGTTTTCAGGACAGGAGGAGAACCGCTCCTTTAATCAGCATCTATTCGATATAAACAATCCGCTGACGCAGCATCATTCAGAATCTACTCTAAACAAGAGCAAATGAGGAACAAATTTTTCTTAATGGTATGCATATTTCCCCTTGCTGTAATGGGCTGTATGGGCCCGAAATACTCTATACCTTTGCCGGCCAGTAATACCGAAGGGCAAAATGAAAGTATGCTGGAATTTCTGAATATTTACCCTGAAGAGTTCAAACTATCTCAGCACATCATTATGAAGGTTAAAGGCAAGGAGTATGAATTTATAGGATACTTAGTTGTGAAGGGGAAGAAAGGGTTTCGCGCACTTGCCTTTGGAGAAATGGGTGGTAAGATATTTGACTTCTTAGAATGGGATGGAAAAAGGGAGGTTGTAACTAAACCCGATGCTATGTCTTCAAGCCCGTTATTCGACGGGGTCATTGGAGATATAAGCCACCTGTATGATAGCGGGCAATTTGAAGATGCCTTTACATCTATGAATAATGGAAACATGATGATACTCGTATTGAGAAAACAGGGTAACAGGGTCGCCGAGTATAACTTCTCTAAAGGGGGTAACCTTAAGCTATCAATGGAGGCGCTTGACGGGCGGCTGGTAAGGGAGGTCAAATATGAGGACTTTAGACTTTACCCGGGATGGGCAAAACCGCTCCCATCCAGGATAACACTTATAAATCACCGATGGCATTACGAACTCAGGATTGAGCTTTTTAAAATAGACGTGGGTCCTGTTGACGAAAAAATATTTTTAAATAATAAAAAGGAATAACTGACAATGCATGGGCAACGATTGCCGGACAATTACAAGACGAGATTCTTCAGTAGTCTATTCAGGCACAAGGTCCTCGTGATTACTGGCTTCATAATAGCAGCCGGGGTGTTTATATATTCCGCAACCGGGATGAACCTGAAAGAAGATATCATGGACCTCCTGCCGAGTCATGACCCTATTGTGGAAAAATATAAGACAGTCCTTACCAGCTTCCACCGTTTTGATTATATGGTCATAGATGTAGGGCCCGAAAACGCAGACAGGACACCATCCAAGGATGAGTTGGTCAGGGCCGCAGATACCCTGGTGGAGAAGATGTCAGCATCAAACTATTTTAATGAAATACAATACAAATGGACCGCAGAAGATGTGGTAGAGGCATTCGGGATATTGCGGATGAACAGGGCAAATCTCTATACAGAAGAAGACCGCAGAGAGATGGAAGATAGACTTAAGACAGTGTCTATAAGGGAGACTTTCAGGGGTTGGCATAAACTCCTTACTGAATCCCCTGCGCCTTTTATTTCCGGGGTGTTTTATAACGACCCTCTATCCATAGACACCTTTCTAATGAAAAAACTGGAAAACTTCAAGTCAATGAGTAGCCAGGTCAACATGGAGGATGGAATAGTATTCAGCAAAGACATGAGGCATATACTAATCCTTGCCCTGCCTGTTTATCCTGGGACCGATAACATCTACGCAAAGGAATTGATAGACTTCATGGATAAGACGGTACAAGAATCCAATTCGGTATCTCCAGGTTTGATACACATCGCATATATGGGGAGTCACAGGTTTGGACTTGACAATGCTGAAATGATAAAGGGCGATATCAAGATGACACTCACTATGTCCGCTGTTGCTATTGCTGTACTTGCCCTCCTGGTATTCCGCCGTCCTTTTGTCCTCTCCCTCCTGACTATGCTTCCGGTCTTTTTTGGAGGGGCATTTGCATCATGGATGATCATGCTTATTAATCCAGGCATCTCTGCTATAGCCATAGGTTGCGGGGCAATGTTAATGGGAATTGTGGTTGACTTCGGTATACATTTCCTTTACCACGTAGATCAACTACCCCCAGGGGAGACAGGTCATGAGGCCATCATTCATATCCTGGACAAGTTGACCATACCCATTATGCTGACTGCGGCAACAACCCTCATTGCCTTTTTGACATTGGAACTCTCTGTACTCCCTGGTTATCGGCAACTGGGTCTCTTTGCTGCCTTTGGAATAGTTGGTGCAGTTGTCTTTGCACTACTTGCATTGCCGCTCTTGGTACCGAAGGGAAGGCATTCCAAAAGAGGCCCTGCGATAAATCTGGCAGGTATTTACCCCCCTTTCTTCAGGTGGGCCATGAAATATAATAAGACTCTTCTCTTAATTGTAGTAGCCTTGTCAGGTACAGCAGCTTTCGGCATTTATCGAATGGAATTCGAAGGAGATATCCAGAAGTTAAATGCGGTCTTTCCTGATACAAAAAGGGACCAGGACATTGTCATGGGGTCATTTGGCAGCATTCTGGACTCTATATCCGTAGTTGTGAGAGGAAAGGACCTGGAGGAGGCGCTGCAGTGGAACGAGAGGCTTTACTCAGAGTTGTTTATAATGCTGGACCAAGGTCAGGTGAAGGGAAACAACTCCATTTCTCTACTCTTTCCAAGTAAGGCCAAACAGGAGGAAAACAGAAAGAGATGGCAGGCGTTCTGGAGCAAAGACAGGATTGAAAGGATCAGGAAGGATGTTGAGGATGTATGCAAGGAACTTAGGATTCGACCTCAGACGATTATGAAAGTATTAATGGACCTTCCAGGTCCAATGCCGCCTATGGAGATTGAAAGATTAAGTCCCGGGTTACTCAGGACGATTGCGGCAAACCAGATATCCATGAACCACGACGGTGCCATGGTCATGACGAACCTTCAGATTTTTGACGACTATGCATACCCGTCCATCGCAAACAGGATCGAGGATTCTATATCCGGGTCCATAATAACGAATGGGAGGTATTTCGTACAACATATAGTCAGCTTGATCCACAGAGAAATGATGAGGTTGGGAGGGGTGACCCTGCTTTTTGTGGCTGCGGCAATGGGTTTTTACGCCAGGCGGGTCAGAACTTTCTTCAGGCTTATGTTCCCGTTGTTTCTGAGTCTCTTCTGGACATTCGGGATGATGGGCTGGCTTGGAATTAAGATTAATATCATGAACTCTTTGATTGTCATATTTATCTTCGGAGTAGTTGACGATTATTGTGTGTTCTTACATGAGGCATGGGAGCATGCAAACACGGGAAATGACAGCCACCTCTCCCATACAAGCGGTGCCATAACGCTCTCTGCAATAACGACCATCATAGGATTAGGTTCACTTGTCTTTGCCAGACATCCAGCCCTTCACAGTATAGGTGCTACGGCCCTTCTGGGTATAACGTTTGGGCTTGCAGCGGTTGTCCTGACCGTTCCTGTTCGGGGCCATAGGGATGTGGCGGGTTGATTTTAACTGATTTTGAAGTATAATGGGTGCTGTTGAAAAAGCAGGCGAAAGAAAAAATCTGTGTCAGAAGATTTATCATGTATAGTATTGAAATCATCTCCAGTGAAATTTGTGACTTTCTCCGCACAAACGTTCTTGCCGAAGGGGTCTCATTCGATGAGAACACCCCCCTGAGTTTGCTGGGGATAGATTCCTTTTCTATTATTGAGATGCTTCTCTTCATTGAGAGACGTTTTAATATTATTGTGCCGGAGAGTGAACTGACCCCGGATAACCTGAAATCAGTGGCTGCACTGGCACGCTGTATCCAAATCAATGTCCCGGGAGGTTGATATCCAAGCAAGTAGTAATAATATACCCGGTTATGTCAGGTTGACCGGGGGTGATTTTTTCAATCTGGCCATGGAGCTTGGGACTGCAAGCCCAACTCCCCCGGCTAATATCTGCCGACTCATCCTGCACCTCGATGGTCACCTCGATGCCAGATTACTCAGGGAAGCGGTGCGAAATACTGGCACAGAGGATTGGCTGGCAAATGCAAGGTGGTCCAGACCCATACCCTTTTTTATTCCGAGATGGAAGGTGAATGGGAGCAAAAACGGCTTTTTAATCCATGAGAACAATATAAACGAAGAAGGACCCCGAGAACTGCCTCGTTCTGTACTATCAAGGAAGGTCAGTCCTTTTAGCCCTCCAGCCTTTGCATTTGATATCATATACTACCCTTCTGGAAAATCCAGTCTCGTATTTACCTGGCATCATGCACTAATGGATGCGCGCGGGGCCGAGATGCTATTAACTTATATCGATCGATTGGGAAACGGTAAAGGGACAGGGCAGCCCATCCTCTTTGACAGGCCACCAACGCTAAAAGAGGATGTTTCTACATGGCTGAGGTTCCTCGTGAGATCGTACTTTGCAAGAAAGGCCATACATACTGCTGCAAGGTATTGCCGTGCCCCCATTGCCACAATAGAAACAACAGAGTTAAGACGAGGTAAGGATCAAGGTTACAGGATCTTTTCTTTTGACAGAGAAGAGACTGCCCTCATTGACCATGCCTGCATTCGCTCGGTGGCTAATTTCAGGATCAGCATTCACTATCTGGCAGCAACGATCAGGGCGTTAGACAAAGTCATCTACTCCAGAGGGTGCAAACCGGCGGCGTATGTTGTACCGGTGCCGCAAGATACGAGGAAACGCGGTTCTTTGGGCCCGGTCTTTGGTAATCAGATTACCTTCCTGTTCTTCAGGGCAGAGCAGGAGGATATCTCGTCCATGAACAGGCTTGTTCGTGTTCTTGTGAAACAGATGACAGACCAGATACGAGGTATGACTCCAGAGTCATTTACAACTACAATGGAGCTGTTCAGAAACCTTCCAATGGGGATATTCTCTTTACAGGCCGCAGGTCCGACGAAGGGCCAGATCGCAAGCCTCTTTTTCTCATTTCCAGGAGAGACATGCCCCGACCTTGATAATTTTCTTAATATACCTGTACTTGAGGCCCTGCATTTGCCGCCAGTATCAGTTCCCCCTGGACTGTCCATCATCTTTAACAGATACCGTGGCGGGATCTCAATTGTGCTTTCTTTTGTTGAGGGATGCCTTGACCCTGAAGAGCTTGATTTGCTGGAAGTCTCCATTCGCAAAGAACTTATGAATGAGGATTCTCATTAAAATTCATTATAATTTATATAAGAAGACACCAGTAAAATGCGATGTGTTGGTTGCAGGGGGCGGTCCTGCCGGGATCGCAGCCGCAATCGCCGCAACAAGGGCAGGTTGCCGTGTGGTTCTACTGGAAAAGTACGGTTCCCTCGGTGGGCTTGCATCAAACGGTAATGTTGGAACCATATGCGGTCTGTATCTGCCCAGCATGATAGATAATGCTCAATCCGTCTGTGGAGGGTTTGCCAGAGAA
>MHER01000195.1 GCA_001805205.1 Nitrospirae bacterium RIFCSPLOW2_12_42_9
CTCGATTTAAGTCTCTGGATGAGTCCATTATTCAAAAATCTCCGGTCAAAAAGATTCAATTGGAATTCTATTGCCAGATTATCTTTGATATCTCCTGAAATCTCTTCAGCTTCTTCAGGATGATAGACAGAAACACCATAACAACCTATAACCTTATCCCTTGAAAAGGATTGAAGCACAGGTATAATCTTCTTTCCATAAAGTTTGTACGTCTCATAAGAGTGCAGAAGGACAAAATCGATATGCTCAATATTCATATTTTTTAGTGATTCTAAGATCTCATCTTCTATATCCCTGGTGGTTTCATACTTCTTTTTGGGAAGTTTTGTTATAACATCAAACGTCTTCCCATATTGTGTGAAATATTCACCCATTATCTTTTCAACATCTCCGTACACTTTTGCTGTATCTATTCCCCATACCCCATGAGACCTGGCGCATTCAAGGATATTATGTATTTCTCCTCTGCTCAGCATCCTCCTGTTTGCTATTCCATAATCCAATCCGAAATTGGCAGTCCCAAGAACCAGTTTATTTAGCATATCCTGACATTACAGTGTTTATGCCTTCTATTACATATCTCTGTTCTTCACCCTTCATAGCCGGATATATAGGAAGACTTAATTCCTTAAAATAAAAATCCTCTGCTATAGGACATATCCCCTTCTTATACCCCATATTTTTATAAAATGGATGCCAGTAAACCGGAATATAATGCACCTGAACACCAAGTTTCTCTTCTTTTAATTTTAAGAATATCTCTTTCTTCTTCTCTTTGAATCCATCCTTAAATCTTATTGGATAGAGATGATAGGATGATGATGCATATGACCTTACTGGTGGAATATCAAACCACGGATTGTCTTTAAATTCACTATCGTACAATCTTGCTATCTCTTTTCTCCTGTCTATAAATTTATCCAGTTTTCTAAACTGTGATATTCCTAATGCTGCCTGAATATCTGTCATGCGGTAGTTGTAGCCGAGGGACTGCATCTCATAATACCAGTCACCATCCGGTTTATTGATAAAAGATCTCTTTTCAATTCCATGGGACCTGGACATTAATAACTTTTTATAGAAATCCTTATTATTAGTTAAAACCGCCCCGCCTTCACCTGTAGTAATGTGTTTCACAGGATGAAAACTGAAGACAGTCATATCGGAATAATTGCAGCCTCCGGTCTTATATCCTTTATATTTTGCACCTAGGGCATGGCAGGCATCTTCAATAACATAAAGATTCTTCCTTTCTGCAATCTCATAGATCTTTCCCATATCAACCGGATGTCCTGAGTAGTGTACCGGGACAATTAGTCTTGTTCTTTCTGTAATCCTCTCTTCAACTTTTGAAGTATTCAAATTCCCTGTATCCTCTTCTATATCCACAAATATGGGCTTAATCCCTGTATGCAATCCTGCATTAGCAGTAGCAACAAAGGTGTTTGGTGTGGTAATAAACTCATCATCTTTATTAAGTCTCAGGACGGAAAATGCAGCATGAAGTGCAGAGGTGCCGGAGTTAAATACAACAGCATAATTGCTCCCGCAGTATGCAGATATCTCCTTCTCAAATTCCTCAATCTTTGGTCCCTGCGTAAGCCAGTCTGATTCAAGGACATCCACTACTGACTCAATATCATCATCAGATATCCAATGCCTGCCGTAAGGAATATATAGTTCATTACCTGTCAATACTATCTTCCCTCTTATACTTTTTGTACCTGGAGGCCCATATTCACTTTCTGTGCATCAATAATACTCCTGATATCAGAAACAGAAAGCCATCTATCATTATTCTCACTACTGTAAACAAATCCCTCTGGAACTGTCTCCCCCAGATATGTGTCATTTTCAATGCCTGATGCAGGAAGGTATAAAATATAATAATTACCTGCATCATAGGCATACCTTGCCTCATCTACTGAAATAAGGGTTTCATGAAGCTTCTCACCCGGTCTAATGCCCGTAACTGCAATCTCACACTCCGGAGATATTGCCAGACATACATCCAATATCCTTGCAGATGGCAGTTTAGGAATGAATATTTCACCGCCCTTCATAACCTCCAATCCTTTTATTACAAGGGCTATCCCCCTCTCCAGGGTAATCCAGAATCTCGTCATCCTGTCATCAGTGACTGTAAATCTCCCATCTACTTTTTGCCTTAAAAACACAGGTATCACACTTCCTCTGCTTCCGATTACATTCCCATAGCGCACAACGCTGAACCTCGTAACATGTGTGCCGGCAAGTGCGTTGGCTGCAACAAAGAGTTTCTCCATGCATAGTTTGGTTGCCCCATATAAGTTTACAGGTACGACCGCCTTATCAGAACTTAATGCAATTACCTTTTTTACCCCTTTATCTATTGCCGCACTTATGATGTTCTGGGCGCCAATAATGTTTGTCTGGACGGCTTCAAAGGGATTGTATTCAAGTGCAGGGACCTGCTTGAGTGCAGCGGCATGAACAACTACATCCACATCTTCAAATGCCCTGTAGAGCCTGTCTTTATCCCTTATATCACCGAGAAAATATCTGATCGCAGGATACTTGTCATCGCCAAAGACCTGTTGCATCTCAAACTGCTTGAGCTCGTCCCTGCTAAAGATTATCAGCTTTTTCGGGTTATAATTTTTAAGCACATACTCTGTAAACTTTTTACCAAAGGAACCTGTACCACCTGTGACAAGAATCACCTTGTTATTAAACATCTCCACCTCCTGAAGCAGATTTATGTTTATGTCATTAAACCCAGGCTTTGAATAACAAATTGCAATTAAGATGCCATTATCAGCAATATTTTTATTCCCATATAACTGCCCATATAACTGGTTGATATATCATGTTTTTATAGTTCCAAAGCAAACAAGAAGAAAGTAAGTGAATGAAGTAATCCATTTAATGCGTCAAGTTCCCAACAATCTTGTCAGCATTATGACAGGCCCTTCCCTGCAAATATCTTCTAAGGTTTTGAAACAGGTATATCTTTTATGAGAGAATAACGGAGCGGATATTTATCACTTTCAAGGACTATCTGTTTCCCCTCTCTTGTCCTCAAGTTTACTAATACAGGCCCCTGAAGGTTTGCAGTCATCTTCTCAGGTTCCCCATGAGGGATAGTAACAATCGATATGATTCCACAATCTTCTGCCTCAGTAATATTAAGACCTTTCAGATCATGTTCATCTATCTCAGGATTATAATCCGGATAAAACAGCAATGGGTCTGTTATCACAAATGCAAGATCCGGGTCATCAATAGCCTGAAGCCATTTTAAGGGTATATCCGGGTTATTAGGATGGTCTAATACAATATATCTTTTTACATCAGGAAAACCTAATAAACCTTGTGTAAAGTTAATTAGCTTATCTTCTTCAATATCAATCTCACCAAATCTGCTTGTAAATAGTTTCACCCGATAATCCCCTTTCATGCTCCAGGGTTATTTCTTCTTTGTCCACAATTTAAAAAGTTTCTGCAGATGTTCTGATGTAGCGGATGCCGCCTTTATATTCTCCAACTTTATCCTTTCATATACCTCATCACGATGAACATGGGTGTTTTCAGGGGCATCTATTCCAATCCGAACCTGATTGCCTTTGACTTCAAGGATGACAATCCTTATGTCATCCCCTATACGTATCCCTTCCCCGGACTTCCTTGTCAGTATTAACATCTTTGCCCTCCCTGGCAATTAAAAATATTTTATTTATCTGACACATATCACCTTAGAAAATCCAATATGCTTTGTTGCAAAATGCGTGATAAAGTTGCCCTTGAAGCCTCAAGCGCATTCTCCTGTATGGCAAGGTCTGTAATAACCTCGGTAATGTCAACATCCTCTATTTTGCTCTTGTATGTTATGAGATCTAAGGTCAGCTTGCTGAGATTGCTATCCGAGGTCTCTAATCTATTCATTTTTGCACCAACCTCTGCCAGTTCATTGTTCAACTGGTCCATTGCAGAATCAATGTTAATCATGGCAGTATTAATCCCGGTTGAATCGTCATTATTGAGAGCGGTCTCAAGACTGCTTAATGCCGCCAGTATATCCACACCATCTGTAGGACTGCCAAAAACTCTGTAACCAGGAATATTTATAGCCACCCTGGAGCCTGAGTCAACCTCTATCTCAATATACCCATCAGGGGAGGCTGTCCCTTCATAAAGGCCGACAGAATCGTAAGGTGGTGTACCGGTATTGTATCCTCCAAAGATATATCGCCCATTAAACTTTGTATTTGCTGTCTGGAGCACCTGCTGATATAATTCGCTAACCTCCTCTGCAATTATAGCCCTGTCAGCAGCGCTATTTGTCTCATTAAGCGCTGAAAGGGAGAGTTCTTTTGCCCTTAACAGTACATCCTGAGTTGATGAAATTGCTGACTCTGTCACGCCTAAAAAGGCTGTAGCATTCCCGATGTTTCTCTGATATTGCTCAACCTTTGATATTGAAGTATTATAATCTATTATCTTCATAGCGCCAATAGGATCATCTGATGGATGATTAATCCTCTTGCCGGATGAGATATTTTCCTGCAGTTTTAGTATCTTCTCCAGGCTCATCTGCATATTTTGGGTTGTAGTATTATACATTACCTTGTCCGAAACACGCATCTTTTTCTCCTTAATCTGACAATAATTATCCTAAAATATTTAAAAGGGTCTGCAGCAACTCATCACTTACTGTTATTAATCTAGCTGCTGCCTCATAGGCATTTTGATATTTCATGAGATTTGCCATCTCCTCGTCCATGGATACTCCTGAGACTGATTCACGCATATTATCAAGCTGTTCCAGGGAGAACTTCTGCGCCATAGAGGAGTTGTTTACATACTGGGAATTAGCCCCTATTTCACCTACTACGGAACTGTAGTAACCATTAAAGGTTGAGGTACCATCTACAGATAGCTTATCCTGAAGCCCTACTAATGTAAGGATGTTTCTATTGTCTTCACCATTATCAACCGCCTGCATTGCAGCAGCAATCTTATATGTCTCATCTGTAGAGATCGCGACCTGCAAGTTTTTTGCAGCATCTTTATGGGCACTGACAGTATATTTGTCTCCAGGGTCATGAGTACCGGTAATATTGAATGTCAGTCCCTGGAAAGTTGGTGATGTGGGAGGGATAGTGGTATATGTACCTGAGGTTGAGACATTTGTTGTCTTATTTGTTATAGTATAAATAGTATCACTACCGTTCGCAGAAAATGTTAATTCATAATTATGGTAGGTAAGTAGAGTAGGATCAATTATTGTAACACTAACATCTCCTGTACCGCTGTTTGTACTGAAACCTGTTACAGAAACAGGGTCACCTGTTTTAAATGATGGTGTAAAAAAGTCATTATCTGTTGAACCATCCAGACCAAACCCTCCCCTGTGTACCTGGTTGATCTCATTTGCCACAGAGGCTGCAAGTCTGTCTATATCATCGATAATCTCGTTCAATGTTGTATCTCTGATCGTTATCAATCCTTTTAGTTTTCCATTTGTTATATTATTTGTTAAGTCAACACTGTTGTTTCCACCCGGATTATAAATAATATTATAATAATCATTATTATCAGAATTAATCTCTGTACCTAAATCCCATGAATTTCCTCTCTCCACTAATAGTGCTGTCCCGCCGCCAATAATTGTTACCTGTCCTGTATTATCCTCAAAGTATTGGATATCAACAAGCTCTGCCAGATCATTCATAAGTTTCCCGCGCATATCCCTGTAATCATTTGCATTATGTCCGGCAGTCTCTGCCTGGCTTATCTTTACATTTAAATCTGCAATCTGTTCAGTAATACTGTTGATATCATTTATTGTCTGATTAACCTGGTTGTTCATATCTTTCTGCAATTGAAACAGATCTGAATATATATTATTAATTGCATCAGCAAGTGCATCTGCCTTTGATAACAATGCAACCCTTTCCGGCGTACCGGAAGGATTTGCAGAAAGGTCCTGCATTGCACTAAAAAAATCATTAAGAAGATTATCAATACCTGCACCATAGGAATCGTAAAAAAGATTCTCTATATTTGTAAGTGCATATCTTTGAATATCCAGATTGCCATAACTCTCCCTGTTATCCGTTATCTGACCTTCTATAAAGCTATCATATTTTCGCAGAATGGCCGCTGCATTAACACCGGTACCGATCTGTCCGGGATTCCAGTTGAGAGGGGTGGTCTCTTCAAAAACAACCTCCTGCCTTGAATATCCCTTAGTATTAACATTGGCAATATTATGTGCTGTAACCTGGATAGCAGTCTGTTGGGCCATCATGGCGAGTTTTGCAATACCGAGTATATTATTAATACTTCCCATTATTAACCCCTTTTACAAACCAGCTTACCTGTCTTATTATCCTGCTCCATATTTCCTGAAGAAAGATAAACCGGTAATTCATTAACGATCCGGTTTAAGAATGACAGGGAGTTTCTTGTATAATTGACTGCCCGCTTAGCAAGTATACCATTTATCTGATTAATCTCTTTTATACTATTTATCAATGATATAAGATTTGATCGACAAGATTCCAATCCTTTCTTATATCTTGCAGGTGCCGCATCAATTATCATTGATAATGTCATAAACTCTGAATTTGTACTGTCTTGAATAGATGCAATAATGTCCATCCTCGACTCTTCCAGTACTTTCAGGTTCAATATCATTGTCTCCTTTTGATTGGAACAATCATGGAGCCTGTCAAGGGATAAATCTACCATATACTGTCTTTCCATCTGCAGCAGGTTCAGGAATTCCCTGTAGACATCTACTTCTTTTTCAAGCAGATCTAAAAGATTCTCAAATTTCTCGTCCAAATTTAAATCCTCAGAAAGCCATGTTTATTGTTGCACACCATGGGATGGCGCAAGCAGTGCATCCATCACATGTTCTCTCACCAGACTTGATGTTATCAGGTCAGTATCAATTTCATACCTGCCAACTTTCAAATCATTCTTTATCTCATCTACCTTTGTTTCTCTTATTTCGGGAACCTCGTTTATGAACCTCCTGATACGGTTAAATTCTATTGCCCTGTTGGATATCTCTACATTGTCACCATTAACTGTATATCCTGCTTTGACCTTTTCTTTATTAACTGAAGTATTTTCTGTCTGTCCTATCCCCCTTGACAGATGGCCTTCAAGGTTCTTTATGATTGAATAACCATTGATATTCATGTTCCCCCCGCTCTTTTAAATTAATCATATTATCGGTATTAAACAAAGTGATATTTATGGTTTTATTTCTTGTTTTCATGCTCCTTAATAATATGTCTTGTCATGAGGTCAGAAAGCCCTAATCCGCCCTTTGAGGCAATCCCTTCAGCAATCTTTTCATCCATCAGGGAGGTATAAATATCCTCACTCATACCGGAACCCATCAGTCCGCTCTTTGGTACAGATTCTCTCATAACCTTGAGCATGTAATATATAAAAAATGATTCAAACCCTTTCGCAGCCTTCTCAATGTCTTTTGCAGGAGAAATATTCTGTGCATTATAAGTTAATTGTTCTATTCTCATGTTATAAGCCCTCGTCTATTAGATAATCTCCAGTTCTGCATGGAGTGCACCTGCAACCTTAATCGCCTGAAGTATCGCTATGAGGTCTCTCGGGGTCACTCCAACAGAATTTAATGCCCTTACAACCTCGTCTACTGTAACACCTGATTGTAATAGTATTAAACGGGCCTTTTGTTCATCAACAGACACCTCTCTTTCAGGAACAACAATTGTCTCTCCTTTGGAAAAGGGACCAGGTTGTGATACCTTTATCTGGGTCTTAACCTGAATAGTCAGATTACCATGAGAGATTGCAATCGTAGATATACGGACATTCTCTCCCATTACTACTGTCCCTGTACGCTCGTTCAGTACCACTTTAGCAGGCGCATCAACCTGTATATCGAGATTCTCAATCGATGCCACAAGTTCTACTACCCTGCTTTGATATTCTTCAGGTATTGTTAGCACCACGGTCCCTGAATCCTCCGGATAGGCCAGCTTCTCATTAAGCGAATCGTTGATAATCTCTGCAAGCCGTACTGCTGTTGTAAAATCCTGCTGCCGCAGTGTAATCTTTATATCCTTCCTCAGATTAAACTCAAGATCAACTTCACGTTCTACTATTGCCCCGCCCGAAATCCTGCCAACAGTAGCATGGTTCTTCTGAACACTGTCGCCCCCGCCTCCACCAATATACCCCCCAAGCGATACCGGGCCCTGAGCCACTGCATAGACTGTCTGATTTGCACCTTTTAAAGGAGTCTGAAGGAGTGTTCCGCCCTGAAGGCTTGAGGCATCCCCTATTGATGAAATTGTCACATCCAGGTGACTCCCTTTTTTCATAAATGGAGGCAGGTTTGCAGTAACCATTACTGCTGCCACATTTTTTACACTTACAAGTGCAGGGTCCACAGCAATCCCCATTTTGGTAAGCATAGAGGTAAAACTCCTTATAGTAAATTCTGTACCTTTCTTGTCACCGGTACCATTCAATCCCACTATCAGGCCATATCCTACAAGCTGGTTGTCCCTCACCCCTCCGACAGTGGCAACATCCTTAATGCGTACGGCATATGAAAGTTGAGCACTATGAATAAACAAAAACAATATTATAGAAATAGAGAGTAAGGTCTTTCTTATCATCTGATCATGCACCTCAGTCAGACTATTTGTCAGGCAAGATGCCTGACATCCCGCTTTCCTAAAATGGCCAGATAAAATCTATTATCCTGACCAGCCAGCCAACGCGTTGTTTATCTCCAATAACACCCTTTCCTGTGTAGGTTATCTTTGCATCCGCTATATAAGTAGAGAGAATAGTATTGCTTGGCCCGATATCTTCAGGTCTTATTATCCCGTTTACTGAAAGAAGCTGTGTCTCGCTGTTAACATTTACCTCACGCCTTCCATCTATAATCAGATTTCCATTCGGGAGAACATCTATAACCTTTGCAGTTATAACAGCGGTAAGTTGACTGCTCCTCGAAGTCGAACCGGAGCCGTCATGCGTTTCACTGGTCTCCGCTCCGATCGACGCCTGAGATAATGAATCAGAAGGAAGACCGAAGAGTGCTGATATGGATGAAGAAATACTGGAGTCTTTCTCGGTCTTGGTTGATGCATTCTTATTCCCTTTTGAGCTCTCAACAATACGTACAGTGACAACATCACCTACCCTGCCTGCCTTGAAATCATTGAAAAGGAACGCCTGCGGTCTTTCTTCAGACCATAATGATCCGTCATTGGATGTAGTATTTATAATATTCCTCTCTGTATTTTCAGCATAAGCAAGGTTAAGCCCAAGGATAAAAAAGCTGACAATAATGCACAGAAAATTTTTCATTAATCCCCCATTACCATCTGACCTTTACAATACCATCTTCCATAACCTCGCCAAAAACCTCTTTCTTTGATTGTATATTCAGTACCTTCACCGGTCTGCCCTTAATGCCATCCTCAGAGGCTATTCCGACTGTTGTAACTTTTAAAGTATCTGACTCGGCAATAACAAAGACCTTATCCCCACGCTTAAATAACGGCGGCTCTTCAACCATATCTTCTGTAATCGGCCTGTTTATACCTGTAAATCTTTTTGTCCTCTTACCAATAATATCTTTCACATCACTGACATATCCTGCCGGTAGTTCAGAAAGTATTTTTTTACTCAAATAAATATCGTCTTCACTTATTATCTGGCGGTCCTTCAATGTCCTGGATGTCATAACCGCATCTACAAGAATCTCTATATTCGCACTGATCCAGTATGTCTGAATATTCCTGCCATCTGATTTTATGTTCAGTGAGAATGCAGTCCTTCCTGTCAACTGTGATTTAGGTGCAGGCATAACCTCATAATCCCATTCCGGTGAGAGGAGAATAGAATCAGACATGTTTATATTCTGAACCCTTATTTGCTCTGAACCATAAGGTGTATTTTCAATCAGATACCCTTTTATGACACCCTCAATATCAGTGACTGTCAGAGTCCTGTACCCCTCTGCATTCGAGAACACCATAGGTGGATTAAAAAATATAATAATCCATAAGACTGAACATATTATGCCTTTTATCCCAATATTGTATAATTTCACCCGAAAATCCCCCCCCGAACACCACGCTGTAGGGACAAACCTTTAGGTTTGTCCCTTTCCTGTTGGACAGACCTAAAGGTCTGTCCCTACGTCTACTGTCCCTACGTCTACGCCCATTTTCATTGTCCTTTGTGTTAACATGTAACATGA
>MHER01000196.1 GCA_001805205.1 Nitrospirae bacterium RIFCSPLOW2_12_42_9
CCATTTGATACAGACAAAGGGGATTACCTTTCCCCCGTTCACCGAGGGGTTACATCCCTGAGGATATATATTGCGGGATGACAACAATGTGAGTAATATGTCTCTCATATGGTCTTTATCCATAACCTTTCTCCAGATGCTGTTACCCTTGGCCCGATTACACTTCCATGGTATGGTCTACTATTAAGTTCAGGAATTATCCTTAGTTATCTTTTCCTGAGATGGATGTTTAAAAGGGAAGGATATCCAGTCTCTGATCTTGAAAGTGTATTAATCTATCTGTATCTGGGTCTTGTTATTGGTGCACGTCTCGGTGAGGTGATATTCTATGACCCTGTATATTATTTTAAGAATCCCATTGATATTGTAAAAATATGGATGGGAGGTTTATCAAGCCATGGTGCTGCAATAGGGCTGTTTATCTCCTATATTATATGGCTAAAAATACACAGGGTAGAATTTAGAAGATACGCTGATCTCCTTGTATTCGGTGTACCTATAACAGCGGCCTTTGTTCGGACAGGAAACTTTTTTAACTCAGAGATTGTTGGGATTCCTACCAATGGAAGATGGGGAGTAGTGTTTAAAAGACTGGGGGAGGACTTTCCACGGCACCCTGCACAATTATATGAGGCCATATTGTGCAGTGTAATCTTTATAGTCTTATTAGTTATTTACTTACGATATTTTAAAAAGACCCAATCCCTCTTTTATGTGTTCTTTTTTATGCTGCTGTATTTCTCAGGCAGGTTTATTATAGAGTTCTGGAAGGATATTCATGGTCTGCCTGAAGGGTTTCCTCTTTCAATAGGACAAGTTTTAAGCATTTTCCCAATCTTAATTGCAACAGGATATTTTTTAATAATCTTTCCGAGTCAAAAGATTTAATAATTTGACAAATACATATAATATGCATATAATAATATGAAAGTTGTATGGGATACAAAAAAAGCTGCGGCTAATATTCATAAACATGGCGGAATAGAATTTTCTTATGCTGCAACAGTACTTGACGATCCTATGGCTGTAACGATTGAGGATCCACGGCATGGTGAGCAGCGGTTTGTAACAGTAGGAACAGATCTTTTAGGGAGGGTGCTGGTAGTAGTTTATGCGTATGCCGGAGATGAAGAAATAAGGTTAATTTCAGCCAGAAAGGCGAGCCCTAAGGAAAGGAGGTCTTATGAGGAAAAATAAAGAGATGCAGGAAGAATATGATTTTAGCAAAGGGAAAAGGGGGGCTGTAATCCCTCAGCAGGGTAAGACTAGGATTACTATTTGTATTGATACTGATATTCTGGAATGGTTCAGAGATGAAGCTGAGCGTGAAGGATATGGTTATCAGACTGCTATGAACCAGGCATTACGCAACTATATAAAGCAAGACAAACGGCCAATTCAGGACATTGTAAGAGAGGCAGTCCGTCAGGAGATCTTAAAATTCAGGAAGGCAGGCTGAAGCTCAGGAAATGAATGACCTGAAGGCACTAAGCTACTGCAATTAATCTGGTTTCCAAGGCCATATCAAACACAGTGGCAAAGTGTCTGATCAAGGCATCCTCTATCCCTGATAGATTCAATGCCTTGCCCATCACCTTTGACATTGAGGTTATCCTTACATTCTCTATATTACATGGAACTATATAATCAAATGGCCTAAGGTCATTATTTACATTCAATGAAAAGCCATGCATGGTAAATCCACGAATAATCCTGACACCTATCGAGGCTATCTTTTCTCCATCCACCCAGACACCCGTTAATCCTTTTAATCTTTTGCCGCTTATCATAAATTCTGAAAGAGTCCTTATCATCACCTCTTCTAACATCCTTAGATACCCGTGATAATCCTCTGTGTATGTCTTAAGGCATAAGACAGGATACACGACGATCTGACCTGGCCCGTGATATGTAGCCCCACCCCCTCTGTCGACATCGTAGAAGAGAATCCCATGTAAGTTGTTTGCATCTGAAAATCCCCCCTTCCCCCCTTTAATAAAGGGGGGTGAGGGGGGATTTTCATTGTCCTTTGTGTTAACATGTAACATGGTTGTTTTATTTGATAAAAGTTGCCTGTTGATAGTTCTGCGGCCAAATGTATATGCAGGTGGATGCTGGAGGATAATAAGTGTGTCTATTATCTCATTTTGAGATCTGGCATTGAATAATTGTTTTTGAATCCCCCACGCCTCACCATACTCCACCAAACCCGGTTTGAGTAACTGACATTTTCTCAACTTTCGCTTCCCATCCTTCCAGTATCGTTTTAATCTTTAAAAGGAACTGGTCAGCCTGTGCCCCATCAATAACACGATGATCAAAAGAGAGGCTGAAATATGCCATATGTCTTATTGCAATAGCATCATCAATAACAACGGTCCGTTTTGTTATCGCACCTATCCCCAGGATCGCAACCTGTGGCAGAAGAATAATAGGGGTGCCTATAAGGCTTCCGGTTATCCCATAATTAGTAATTGTAAATGTCCCTCCCTGGACTTCATCCACCTTTAATCTCTTTTCCTTTGCCCTCTTTGCAAGGTCCTGACTCTCTCTTCCAAGCTCTATAATCCCCTTCCTCTCTGCATCTTTAATAACAGGGACAATCAGCCCGTCATCAACAGAGACAGCAATCCCAATGTTAATATATCTCTTGAGTATTATTCCCCCATCACTCCACGAAGAGTTAATAACAGGATATTCTTTTAGAGCTAAAGCAGCAGCGGAAATAATAAAAGGAAGATATGTGAGATGTACTCCATGAGTTTTCATAATAGCATCTTTGTTGGCATCCCTGTATCTTGCCACTTTAGTCATGTCTATTTCAAAGGTTGTTGTTACATGAGGAGCGGTCCTCTTACTCTCTGCCATTCTTTCTGCAATGATCTTACGTTTTGGACTTAAAGGAATAAGTTCTTCTGCGGGTTTTTCAACTTCTATGGCCTTCTCCGGAACTTCTGCCTCTCTTACTTCACGACTTATTGAAACTGATATCTTTCGCGTCGTTTCAATGTATTCCAGCACATCCTCTTTTGTAACCCTGCCACCCAGTCCTGTCCCTTTAATCTTCTCAAGATCAATACCATATTCCCTGGCTAATCGCCTGACAAGTGGTGAGTATCTTTTTTCATAGACCTGTTTCTCTTCAATTGTTTCATTCTTTTCTTCAGGTTTTACTTTGATTATTTCAGATATGTCTGTCTTAGGGGTAAGAAGGACTCCTTGAATATCTTCAATAACAGCAATCACAGTACCCACAGGAACAGTTTCATCCACATGATGAATGATATTTGTTAATATCCCTGCAACAGGAGATGGCACTTCGGTGTCTACTTTGTCTGTACTGATCTCTACGAGTGGCTGGTCCTTCTCTACCCGCTGGCCTTCCTCTACCAGCCACTTGAGAATAGTACCTTCTGCAACACTCTCTCCCATCTGAGGCATAATAACATCTTTAGACATGTAAAAAACCTCGCAAAAGATTTTATTGAAGGATTAATAGGCTGCTAATCTTCTGGCGGCCTTAACAATGTCATCCACTTTTGGAATATAGAACTCCTCCAGGGGAGGGCTATAAGGGACAGGTGTATCAGGGGCGCTTATCCTCACAACAGGTGCATCAAGGTACTCAAAAACTTCTTCTGAAATAAGTGCAGCAACCTCAGCTCCAACACCACCTGTCCTCGGGGCTTCATAAAGTATAATGACTTTGCTGGTCTTCTTTACTGATTCATATATCCCTTTTTTATCCACAGGTAACAGTGTCCTAAGATCAATAATCTCAAGGCTGATACCCTCATCCTCAAGTATATGTGCAGCCTCGATGGCAATATGTACCATAGCAGAGTATGTGATTATGGAAATATCCTCCCCTTCCTTTATAACCTTTGACTTGCCAATCGGTACAATATAATCATCTTCAGGTATAGTATCCTTTATCCTTCTGTACAAATATTTATGCTCAAAATATATAACAGGATCATCATCCCGTATTGATGCCTTGAGTAGACCTTTTGCATCATAAGGATTGGATGGGGCAACTATCTTCAATCCCGGTACATTGAAAAACCACCCTTCCGGACATTGTGAGTGATATGCTGCACCATGAATATTTCCGCCGAATGGCGCCCTTATAACAATAGGGGTTTTACCTCCCCAGCGATAGAAATTCTTTGCGGCTACAGAAACGATCTGGTCAAAGGCACATGAAATAAAGTCTGCAAACTGCATCTCAACAACAGGTCTCATCCCCATTAGTGCAGCGCCAATAGCTGCACCTGTAAAACCGCTTTCTGAAAGCGGGGTATCTATCACCCTCCACTGGCCGTACTTTTCATATAAACCCTCTGTCGCACGGAATGCACCACCATAATACCCTATATCCTCTCCCATAAGGAATACATTACGGTCCCTTGTCATCTCCTCATCTAATGCCTGTTTTATTGCGTCCAGATATGTGATTTCCATAGATAATAAGCCCCTTTAAACAGGTGTTGCATACACACCTTCAATGGCCTCTTTCCCTTCGGGTAACGGGCTTTGTTCTGCAAACTCCACTGCATCCTCGATCTCTTTAACTACCTGTTCGCCGATCTCTTTCAGCTTCTCCTCTTTTGCGATATTATTAGAGATCAAGTGACTCTCCATATTAATAACAGGGTCTTTCTTTTTCCATTCATCTATTAGTTCCCTGGGGACATATTTAGCAGCATCATGCTCTGAATGCCCATGCATTCGCATTGTCTTACATTCAATAAACGAAGGCCCCTCACCAAGCCTTGCCCTCTCATATGCATTCCTTGCAGCCTGATATACAGCCACAACATCATTCCCATCTACTATCTCTGATGGGATTGCGTACGCCAGTGCCCTCTCTGCAACATTCTTTATGGCCATCTGGAGTTTAACAGGCGTGGAATAGGCATACTGGTTATTATTACAGAAGAACACAACCGGTACTTTCCAGACAGACGCCATATTAAGCGCCTCATGAAAATCACCCCTGCTTGTCCCTCCGTCTCCTGTACATGCAGCAACAACCCGCTGCTCGCCACGAATCTTAAAGGACAATGCAACCCCGACAGCAACCGGGTAATTATCAGCAAGATGACTTGGATAGCCCAATACACCGAGGTTAATATCCACCACATGAACATTCCCCTCATTACCTCCTGTAACCCCTGTCTTTTTCCCAAGATACTGGGCCATAATCCTCCTTGGTGTAATACCTTTAACAAGAAATGCCCCCATGTCCCTGAAATACGGTGCAATAATATCGTTCTTTTCGAGTGCACAGGCATAACCTACGGAAATGGCCTCCATACCGTTACTTGTCCACACACCGCCAAGTATCCTTCCCTGGCGATACATAGCAGTTATGCGGTCTTCGAGACCGCGTGTTAGCTTTAGGAAGTAATACAAACGGAGGAGATCTTCTTTTTCAATATCCATGATTATAACCCCCAGGGAAAGTCAGAAAGTGAAGCAAGATGAAAATCCCCCTATATCCCCCTTTATTAAAGGGGGGAAGGGGGGATTTTCAAGTAAACTGATCAGAAATTAGCTGTTATAGCCTTATCAATGAACGTTTGGGCTTCAAGGTCTGAGAGTTGTTTTGCAAGTTCGAGGGCGTGTCCCCTCTCCATCTCAGCAAGTTTAAGGAACATCTTTTTTACCGCAGGCTTAACAGTCCCGGTCGCAGCCCTGTTATAATAATCACATGAAACATGCTCTTTATTGATTGCATCTTTAAGGACTTCAACCAGGGAAATGATTTCATTGGATTTGTTATCAGTCATACAAACCCTCCTCAATGACCAACAATAAAAGATTAACAGCACTACAATCTAACTGTCAACATTTTTTTTTGAAAATCAGCGTGTCCCCTTTTCATAGTTGTTAAACTCTGCTAAACTTCGCATTGAACTTATATCCCACGGAGGTGTTTATATGAAAATTGAGAAAGATATTGATAAGGCCGGTTTCTATCACTACTATCCTGTTGTGCCGGCAGTGGTTGTTGTTAAATCAGGGGGAGAGTTGGATGCACTCGCATGTGCATGGCATATTGCACTCTCTTTTGACCCTCCTCTCTTTGCAGTGGCCATATCGCCAAAGAGATACTCCTATAGACTGCTTAAAAAGAGTAAAGAGTTTACTGTCAATTTCCTTACATTTGACAAAATTGGTATAATTGCCACCCTTGGTAGGACATCAGGAAGGGAGATTGATAAATTTTCAACTTATAAGATAAAAACAACCGCATCTTCAGAAATAGAGACTCCTGTACTGAAGGACGCTTATGCGGCTTATGAATGCAGGCTTGTTAAACAATACCGGACAGGTGACCATGTACTGTTTGTTGGAGAGGTACTTGCAGTTCATTATAAAACCAGGTTTTTTGATAAGAAAAGAAAGACCCCTATTATGAAAAGTTTTACACCAGCCCTGTATCTCGGTTCTGACCACTATCTGGGTATAAAGTCGTTTGGTGAAATTAAGTATGGTAAAGAGGAGGTGTTTGGCAAAGAGAAAGGGATAAAAGTAACACAGAAGAAACTGGAATAAGAATATGGAAAAAGTTTATTCAGGATGGATTAAGAAATCACCGCTGCTAAAACCTCGCTCCCACTCCGCTATCGCAGTATATAAAGAAAAGATATATGTCTTTGGTGGTGGTGGTGAGGGTTTCCAGAGTCTTAAAAGTACTGAGATTTATGATATACATAGAGACACGTGGTATCAGGGGAGGGATATTCCAACTACCCGATCAGGTGCAGCAACTGCTCTTCTTAATGACAAGATATACGTAATGGGTGGAGGCTTGAAACTTCCTGACGGGCAATTTGAGTTTTTTAATATAGTGGAGATTTATGACCCTGAAACAGATACCTGGGGCAGGGGTACTGATATGCTAATGCCGCATGATTTTCCGGCCTCTGTTGTAGTAAACGGATGTATCTATATCATAGGAGGTCATCACCCGGATGCAACAAAGGGGGGGCCTTTGACTGACCCTGGTTTTTCCTTCTGTGAGGTCTTTAATCCGGATTCGGGAAAATGGAGAGAGATTGCACCTATGCCAACTTCCAGGTTTGCCCTGGCATCTGTTGTCCTGGATAATAAAATAGTTGCCCTTGGAGGGGGAGGTTTAAGAGGAGATGGATTTAAAAATTTCGATATTGTGGAATGTTATGACCCTCTGAACAATACATGGAGCAATGCAGGATTTAATCTCCCATGGAGCGCTGCCGGACTGGGGGCATGCACTGTAAATAATAAATTATATATTGTAGGGGGAAATAGTGGTGAGAAAATAGAAGATCGATTTGCATGTTATGATCCACTCACCAGGAAATGGATTGAGCTTGAACCTCTGGATGAAGGAAGGATTGTGATGGGTATTGTCCAGGATGGCCAGGATGGGAAGACAATTTATATTATTGGCGGCCGTGGAGGTGACGGGAAAACCCCTGTTAACAAGGTGGAAACATACAGGGTTTCACTTTGATACCCAGTCATCTATTGCGACAGCAACATCTTCAGGCAGATCAAGAAACCTGATGCCGTATCCTGGTTCCAATTTACTTCCAGGAGTATATTTTCTAATCCAGATTACCTCACATTGACATCGTACTTTAATATCTGACTTTGGTATCTGGAATGCTATCTGGAACCTTTCTCCAGGATGTCGTGGATTTATGGATGCAATAAAAAGCCCTCCACGACTTATGTCCTTTGCATATCCGAAAAGATGATGACGACTGTTCTCCTCTGTAACTTTAAATACGATTATAGGGTCTCTTAAATACCGTCTTCTGTCTGCATTTTTTTGTGGCTTTTTTGTATCTTCCATGATATAAAAGATATAAATCAGCCTGAATATTATATGAATGTAGTGGTAAAATCAAGTCGTTTAAAATACATGGGGGTAGAGACCATATGAAAAATCAGATTGGAAAGAAGAATATTGTATTCGGTTTTGCATTTTTTATTACTACCCTGATACTCGGCATATACCTTGGCTTCCGGGCAACGAGCGGTGACCCTGCATGGGAGGAGAACCCGATGCATGAGATACTCGGCGCTGCACATGCTCATGGGAATCTCGAATCAGTCCTGAACATACTGATTGGTTATATTTTATGCCAGCTCGAAGCGCCTCCGGCTATTATTAAACTTACGAGTATATTGCTGCTCATAGGGGCCATTTTTCACTCCGGTATGCTCTATCTTACAGGGCTCGGGGTTGCTGCTGCCATAAACATTGCACCCATCGGCGCTATTTCCCTGATAATCACAATGGCACTGATGGTCTATCTTACTGTAGTGGGACTTAAAAACCGGTCTTGATAACTAAAAAGGATTCCTTTTAAGACCACTTAATACAGAGATCTTATCAAATCCTTTCTGTTGAATAAGGATTTTATAGACCTCACCCATTCTGCCAGGCATAATAAGATTCTTTATGAGGAGTCTCTGTTTTAACGCCTCTGTCTCTGTATCAGCTCTCGAACCAATAGACTCAATAATCTCACCGATACCTAATCCAAACAGGAAGTGCATCTGGTCTGTAAGGCCAAGAGTCATCATTCCCTCTCCTTCGCCAACTTTAATAAGGGTTGAAAAATCAACATGTGAAGTAATGTCCTGTTCCCCGATGTTTATATACGGATTTTCTATAACCCTGTGTTTGTAATAACATAGGAGTGTGCCGGATTTTCTATGAGATGCGTATAGCTCCTCTGCCGGGTACCCATAATCGACTGTAATAGCAAAACCCTTACGAATAGACCTTGCCACCCATCTCATCCATTCCAAGGCCTTGAGATTAACCTCAGCCCGCTGTCCATCTTCAAGGACAATCCCAGGACGAATAAAATACCTTATTAGCTCAGGAGTAGAAGGTGAATCAAGAACTTCTATAAAGGAGTTGTCTTTGTAAGACACAAAAACCTCCTTTAACTCCCCTCCCCTCTTTTCAATGATATGGACAGGGAAGGCATCAATAAGTTCATTAGAAAGAAAGCATCCATTAACCCCTGTAGTGAATAATGGGTCTGAATAGTCCGTCCATAGGATATTATGATTAAGTAATCCGGCATTATGCAATCTTGCCTTCTGCAGCCCTTTCATATATTCACTCTCTTCAATAATTATATATTTCAAATTGTTAAAGAAATCCGAATACTCTCTCTTTGCAAAATTCAACATATCAAGACATAATGTACCATCACCGGCGCCCATTTCTACAATAGTAAAGACCATCCCTCCTGAAATATTCCACATCTCTATAATCTGTTTTAATATAATCTCCCCGAAGACCTGATGGACTACCGGTGAGGTGTAATAATCTCCTCTTTTACCTATCTTTACCCCTGGAGAGGAATAATATCCGTACCCCGGGTGATGCAGGGAAAGGTTCATGAAATCAGCAAAGGTAATCTTTCCGGCCTCTGATATCCTGGCTCTAATTATGTCTGTTAACGTTGTATGATCTTCCATAAGTACTTGACGCAATTATCCTATTCTGTATAATAATAAGCTGTTTACCACTGAAAAACATCTAATTGCGGCTATAATATAATAAGCTGATTTCCTTGAAAAGGATATTATGGAAAA